>CACZOV010000113.1 GCA_902782915.1 uncultured Erysipelotrichaceae bacterium
AACTGGGGTATCAACATGTTATGACTCCTTGTGTTGGTACAGTTGATTTATATAAAACTAGTGGGCATTGGGATCATTATAAAGAAAATATGTTCCCAGCTATGGAAATGGAAGGAGAGTCATTTGTTCTTCGTCCAATGAATTGTCCTCATCACATGATGATATATGCTAATAAACTTCATTCTTACAAAGATTTACCAATTAGAATAGGTGAAATTGCTCATGATTTTCGATTTGAAGCAAGTGGTGCAGTAAAAGGAATTGAAAGAGGTAGACATTTCTGTCAAAATGATGCTCATTTATTTGTAACTAGTGAGCAAATTAAAGAAGAATTTAAAAGTGTTGTTGATTTAATTTTTGATGTTTATAAAGACTTTAATATAACAGATTATAGATGTGTACTATCTTTAAGAGATCCAAGTGATAAAGTAAAATATCATCCAGATGACGAGATGTGGGATAAGGCTGAAAATGCTTTAAGAGAAGTAATGAATGAGCTTAAAATAGAATACACTGAAGAAATAGGTGAAGCTGCATTTTATGGACCAAAACTTGATGTAAATGTGCGACCAGCTGTTGGAAATGAATATACTCTATCAACTTGTCAACTTGATTTTTGCTTACCTGCTAAATTTAATTTAAAATACATTGATAGTGATGGAGAAAAGAAGACACCAGTTGTTCTTCATAGAGCAATTTTAGGATCTCTTGATAGATTTATGGCTTATATTCTAGAAGAGACAAAGGGAGTGCTACCTTTATGGCTTGCTCCAACTCAAATTACAATTATTCCAGTTAATAATGAAATTCATTTAGAATATGCTAAAAGTATTAAAGAATTATTAGAAAGTGAAAATATCCGTGTTAACTTGGATCTTCGAAATGAAAAAATGAGTTATAAAATGCGTGAAAGTCAAACTAAGAAAATTCCTATTACTATAATTCTTGGAGATAAGGAACAAGAAAATGATGAAATTAGTTATAGACTTTATAAAGAGCAAGGAACTACTACACTTAAAAAAGATGAGTTTATTAAATTAGTAAAAGATAGAATAAAAAATAAAAAATAAAAGGGACTAATTAGTTCCTTTTATTTATGAAATTGATTTTTTAATAATTCTAATATTTTTTGTTTTTCTAAGTCGGTTGAATTTTTCCATAGAATTTCAAAGAAAACTCCCATTCCAGGAAGAGTTACTTCATCTCCTTCTTTAATACTTTCATCAATAGCTTTTTTGATTGTCTCTATATCATCATCTTTAAAATTATTAATAATATAATCTCTTATTTTAATATCTTCCATAAATTATCCTTTCTAATTATATTATGATTATTTTTACATTTTTTATGTAAACTTTTTTTAAAAAAATGTAAAAATGTTTACAAATAAGTTTTTAGATACTATAATGAAATTAAGGTATAACAAGATAATAGATTTTATTTGTTATAACTGTAAAATCAAGTTAGGAGGGTAATATGCATTATAGTGTTATGTTAGATGAAACAATAAAATCTCTTAATTTGAAAGATACTGGAATATATGTTGATGCAACTCTTGGCTATGCAGGACACTCCAGTTTAATTCTTAAGCGAGTAAAAAGGGGTTTTCTATTCGCCTTTGATCAAGATTCTGATGCAATAGAATATAGTAAAAAAAAATTAAATGAGATAGGAACTAATTATAAGATCATTAAAAGTAATTTTTTATATATGAAAAAATGTCTTTTAGAACTTGGAATTAACCAGGTAGATGGAATAATATTTGATCTTGGTGTTAGTTCTCCCCAACTTGATCAAGCTAGTCGAGGATTTAGCTATTTAAAAGATGCAAGACTTGATATGAGAATGGATAAAGATCAAAAATTAGATGCATATGAAGTTATTAATACTTATTCAGAAAAAGATCTTTCTAATATAATATTTAAGTATGGTGAAGAAAAATATGCTAAAAGTATTGCTAGAAATATAGTAAAAAGAAGAGAAGAAAAAAAAATTGAAACAACTTTAGAATTAGTTGATATTATAAAACATAGTATGCCTTATAAAGATACTATTCTTAAAAATCCTGCAAGAAGAACTTTCCAAGCAATTCGTATTGAAGTAAATAAAGAGTTAGATATTTTAGATGAAAGTATTCGTTTAGCTTTAAGTTTATTAAATGTTGGAGGACGTTTATGTGTCATAACATTTCATTCTTTAGAAGATAAAATAGTAAAAAACATTTTTAAAGAAGTAAGTAGTGTTGATAAAGTGTTAAGAGATCTTCCAGAAATACCTAGTTTATATCAACCTAAATTTAAGATTATAGATGAAGTTATTTTACCAAGCGAAAAGGAATTAGAAGAAAATCATCGAAGTAGGTCTAGTAAACTTCGAGTTATAGAAAGAGTGAAAGAGGATTAAGATGAAGAAAAAAAAGAAAAAAGGAAAGTTAACTTTTTTTGAAAAAGTTTTATATTTTATAACTATTTTCCTTCTAATTTTATCTCCTTTAATTATCGTATTTGAGAAATCAACTTTATCTAAAATGAATTATGATGTTGAAAAAATAAAAAAGAAAATATCAATTCAAGAAAAAGAAAATGAAAGTTTACAAATGAAAATAAATGAACTAGCAAGTCTTGAAAATATTCAAAAAGTAATTGAAGAAGAAGGGCTTCAGTATAATAACGATAATATAAAAAATATTGATTAGGAGGAATTATGAAAAAAGAGAATAAAGTTAAAATAAGTAATCTATTTTTAATTTTGGCTCTTTTTTTGTTTTTAGTTTTATCATTTAGAATTGCTTATATTGGAGTAAGTCCAACTGTTGATAATATTAATATTCAAGAACTTGCAAGTAAAAGAACAACAAAAACAACTATCTTGAAGGCTAACCGAGGAACAATTTTTGATAACTCTGGTAATATTTTGGCTCAAGATGTTTCAAGTTATACATTAATAGCTTATTTAGATGAGTCAAGAACTGTTGATAGTGATAATCCTCGTCATGTTGTTGATAAAGAAGGAACCGCTTTATTATTATCAAAACTTTTAGATATGGATAAGGATGTAATTCTTTCATTTTTAAATAAAGAAGGAGTTTATCAAACAGAGTTTGGTGTAAAGGGACGAGGTCTTACTGAGCTTGAAAAGGATACTATTAAAGCTGCAAATATTCCTGGAATTGATTTTATAGAAACTAAAAAAAGATACTATCCATATGGAAAATTTTTATCTTATTTAATAGGCTATGCCAAAGAAGATAATGATGGTAATGTTATAGGAGAGATGGGAATTGAAAAATATTTTAATGATTCTCTTACAGGAGTAAATGGAAAAACTATCTATCAAAAAGATTTAAAAGGATATAAAATTGCAAGTACTAAAGAAATAACTGAAGAAAAAGTTGATGGAGTAAATATTTATTTAACAATAGATGATAGTATTCAATTCTTTTTAGAGGAAGCTGTTAATAAATCAAGTTCAAAATATCAATATGATGAATTAGATATTATTATAGCAAATGCTAAAACTGGAGAAATACTTGGATATACTTCAACTCCAAGTTTTGATCCTAATTTAAGAAATATTACTAATTACTTAGATCCAAATAGTGCTGTTCCTTTTGAACCAGGTAGTACTATGAAGATATATACCTATATGGCATCCCTTGAATCTGGTGTTTATAAAGGATCAGAAACATATCAATCAGGAAGTTTTGAAACCAAGGATAAAACAGTGATAAGAGATTGGAACAAAGTTGGTTGGGGAAGAATTACTTATGATCAAGGATTTATTTATTCTAGTAATACAGCAGTTGTAAATATTATGGATAAATATTTAGATGCAACAACTTTAAAAAATTATTTAAAGCGACTTGGATTTGGTTCTAAAACAGGTATAAATCTTCCAAATGAAGCAAGTGGAAAAATTGATTTTAAGTATGAAACAGAAGTTTTTAATGCAGCCTTTGGTCAAGGAATTACAACAACTCCAATTCAACATATTAAAGCTTTAACTTCAATTAGTAATGATGGTGAATTACTTAGTCCATATATTGTAAAAAAAATGGTTTATGCAGATGGAACGGTTGTTGAAAATAAAAGAACTAGTTTAGGAAGTGTTGCATCAAGTAAAACAATTGAATATATGAAAAATTTAATGTGGCATACTATTAATGATCCAGATGGAGCCGCACATGCTTACTATCTTGATGGGTATGATCTAATTGGAAAAACTGGTACTGCTCAAATTGCTTCAACTGGAGGACTTGGTTATTTAAATGGTGATAATGATGTAATTAGAAGTATAGCTTTAATGTTTCCAAAAGATTCTCCTGAAATAATTATTTACGGAGCAGTTAAAAGACCAAATACAGTAAATGCATTATCAGAACCCGTTAAAGAATTAGTAGAGAATATTTCTAAGTATTATAATATTAATAATGAAAAAGAAGATAGTTCTAAAAATACATTAGAAATTCATAATTATCAAAATAAAAAAGTTGATGAGGTAAAAGAAGAATTATCCCTAAAAGGAATTAATCCAATTATTTTAGGTGATGGAGATATAGTTATTAATCAATATCCCCAAAATACTATTATTACTAAAGATGAAAAAATATTTTTATTAACTAATTCTAGTAATTTAGTATTACCAAATTTAATTGGATATTCAAAAAGTGATGTAGAAATACTTCTTGATATTTTAAAAATTAAATATGTTATAAAAGGAAATGGTTATGTAAAAGAACAAAGTATAAATGAAAATACAATTATTACAGAAGATATGAATTTAGAATTGGTTCTTGATAATAAAATAAATAAGTAAGAAATATTTTTTACTTATTTATTTTAATTTTTTAATATATTATCGATATCCATTTTTTGGTATATAATACGTACAATTGTAATTATTTTTTCTTTTTCATTTACTGTATAAAACATGAGAAAATTCTTAATTTTAATACTTCTATATTCTTGTTGTAATTTTTTAGTTGTTTTATAAGCAGGTAATCCAAATGGAAAAGTTAAAATGCTATTTGCACTTTCAATAAAACTATTAATTAATTTTTTTGCAGCAGTTTGATTGTTTAAATTATTAGAAATATAATATATAATATCATCCATATCTTTTTTAGCAATAGGTAGAAATTCTAAGGTATACATATTATTCCTTGTTTATAATTTTATTCATGCTATCTGAAATTTCATTAATAGTGTATCTTTTAGATGTATTATTCATTTCTAACTCTGCTTCTTTTAATTTTTCATAAATAATTTCATCAAATATATTAGATTTTATTTCAAAAGGCATCTTTTGTTCTCTTAAAACGGCTTTAATAAACATATTAATAGCTGTAGAAACATTCATTCCTACACTATTGCAAAATAGTTCAAAATTTTTTTTGTCTTTTGAATCAACTCTTACATTTAAAGTTAATGATTCCATATTATCCCTCATTTCTAAGTTAATTATACATTTATTTTGTACGTTAGTCAACATGTTGTATAGCTTAATTAATACAATGTATATATATTGTGTGCAAAAAAATGTTAAATACAAATTTTTTATTAAATCTTTATTTTTTAGATATATTTAAAAGAATACCTATTCCTATTAAACTAGTAAGTAAACTAGATCCTCCATAAGACATAAAAGGAAGAGTAACACCTGTAACAGGAATTAATCCTATTACAACGGATAAATTCATAATTACTTGAACAATTAATTGAAAAATCAATCCAAAAGCTAAGTACTTTTTAAAAAGATTTTCTTCATGAAGTGCAATTTTTATTCCTCTAATTAAAAGATTTGCAAATAAAAAAATAATTATTAAGGTACCAACAATTCCAAATTCTTCAGCTATAATTGAAAAAATAAAATCAGTTTGGGGTTCTGGAAGATAAAATGCTTTTTGACGACTATTAAGATAACCAACTCCAAATAAACCACCTGGTCCTATAGCATATAAACTTTGAATTATTTGAAAACCAGTGCCCAGTGGATCACTCCAAGGATTTAAAAATGAAGTTATTCTATCCATTCTATATGGTGCAATAATAATAAGACCAACAATACCAATTACTCCTAAGATGAATAGTCCTAAAAAAAATTTCATATCAACTCCTGCAACAAATAAAATAGCAATAATAGTTAAAATAATAATCATTCCAGATCCAAAATCAGGTTCTAACATAATGAGTCCAAAGATTAATAGTAAAATTAATAAAATTGGAAATACTCCTTTTTTATAATCTTTTAAAAACTTATTGCTTTTAGATAAATATTTACTAGTAAAAATAATTAAAGCAAGTTTTGAAAATTCACTAGGTTGAATTGCAAATGATCCTACTTGAAACCAACTTCTACTTCCGTTTCTAATAACTCCAATTCCAGGAATTAAAACGAGTATAAGTAACATAATACTAGTAATTAGAATTTTATTGGCATGTTTATAATAGATATTTGTATCAAGTTTTGAAATAATAAATAAAGCAATAAGCCCAATAATACTAAATATTAATTGATTAATTACATATTTAAATTGATTATTAAACTTATATGTTGCCCATACGAATGATGCTGAATAAATCATTAATAAAGATATAGCCATTAACAAAATAACTGTAATTAGTATAGATTTATCCATCTTTTTCATAATATCACCATTTAAGTTTATGATAAATTTTAAAATAATAGAAAAAAGAAGTGATTTTTATTAGAAGATAGTTTATAATTAATATGTAAGAAGTATAAATATTTTTATATATAAGGAGTAAAAAAATGGAAAAAGTATTAGATGAAAAATGTTTAAATTGTGGTGCTTCTATTAAATATAATCCTAAAAAAAAGAAATTTATTTGTGATTATTGTGGCGGAGAATTTGAACTTGAAGAGTTAAATAAATATAAAGAAAAATTGCAAAAAAAGAATAATTTAGAACGTGAGTTTTCTAAAATGGAAGATATGAATGGATACCATTGTAAAAATTGTGGTGCTGAAATTATTAGTTTAGATAATATTTCATCAACTACTTGCCTTTATTGTAAGAGTAGTGCAATTATTAAAAATAGATTAACAGGTATTTATAAACCAGATAGTATTATTCCATTTAAGTATACAAAAGAAGATGCTATAAATGCATTTAAGGATCTTTCTAAAGGAAGATTACTTATTCCTAAAGAATTTAAAAATATAAATAATATAGAGGATATGGAAGGATTATATGTACCTTTTTGGCTATATGACTGTTCCAATGATTGTTATTTAAAATGTGATGGAACAAAAGTATCTACTTGGATGGATTACAGATATATTTATACAAAAACTGATTATTATAAAATAGAACGAGGTGGAGTTTTATCATTTGAAAGCGTTCCAAATGATGCAGCAACAAGATTTGATGATGTTATAATGAATTCAATAGAACCATTTAATTATAAAGATTTAGTTGAATTTAATCCTAGTTATCTTGCTGGATTCTTATCTGAAAAATATGATGTTTTAAGTAGTGAGGCATATAAAAATGCAAGTTCTAGAATCGAAAATGATTCTAAGGCTTATTTAAAAATGGAAATGTTAGGATATAATACATTACTTGAAAAAGAAAAAAGTAATCATATAACTTTAAATAATACTAAATATGTATTTTTACCAGTTTTTGTTTTAAATTTTAAATATAAAAATAAAATATATCACTTTGCTATGAATGGCCAAACAAAGAAAATGGTAGGAGAAATTCCAGTTGATAAGAAAAAATTATTTTTATTAATAATAGGATCATTTTTAATTACATTTTTGATTATGATAGGAATTTTTCTTTTGAAGGGATATAGGTGGTAAAATGAAAAAATGGATTTATTATTTTTGTTTAATTATATTATTAATACTTATTAGCATTATACCAACAAGTGCTAAAGAAATTAGAACTTGTACAAGAACAGTAGATAATTTAAAAGTAAGAGATGAGTTTATTTTAAAAAATAATTTAAATGATATTATGGAAACTCCATGTGTTGATGATGTTGATAAGGTATATGATTTTGCTGATTTATTAAGTGACTTAGAAGAAGAAAAACTATTTGAAGAAGTAACTGAATTTATTAATAATAGTAATTATGATCTTGTACTAGTAACAACTGCTGAAAATCCTAAAAGTGATGCAGCAAGTTATGCAGATGATTTTTATGATTATAATTATTTTGGAAAAAATGAAACTCGTGATGGAGTGCTAGTTTTAATTGATATGGCAACCAGGGAACTTTATATTTCAACAACTGGTTATGGAATTAAGATGTTTGATGATATAAGAATTGATGATATTTTAGATAGTGGATATGATTATATTACTAATGAGGATTATTTTAATACATTTAGTTTTATGATTCAAAAAATTAGTTATTACTATAATTTAGGTTTTCCAGAAAGTAATAATAATTTAATTATTGATGAATCTGGTCATGCAAGTTATATTCACTATATGCCATATCCATTAATTGGTTTTATTTCTATAATTGTTTCAACCATTGTATCCATTATTTTCTATAATACATCTAGATTAAAATTAAAAGTAGAAAATACAATTAGTTATATGAAAAATAAAAAGATAAATTTAGTAAGAGATAATTTAGTAAATAGTGTTGTAACTCATACATTAAGAAATACATCAACAGGAAGTTCTGGTGGTTCTAGTGGATCGGGTGGTTCTAGTTTTCATACATCAAGTAGTGGTAGTTCTCATGGTGGCGGTGGAAGACATTTCTAAAAAAAGTTTAAGAAAATATGCCAAATTTCTTAGACAAGAAATTAATAATAAAGAAAAAAAAGAAAGGATTATTACTCAAAAACTTTTGAAACTAGAACAAATAAAAAAAAGTAAAAATATATTAGTATATATTTCTTTAAAAGATGAAGTTTCAACAGAAAAACTTATAAAAGAACTTCTAAAAGAAAATAAAAATGTTTATGCACCAAAAATAGTTAATAAAACTATGGACTTTTATCGTATTACTTCTTTAAATGAATTGGAATATGGTAAGTATAATATTTTAGAACCAACTTCTAAGATAAAATATAAAAATGATGATCATAGTTCTATTATTGTACCAGGATTGTTGTTTGATAAAGAAAATAATCGACTTGGTTATGGTTGTGGATACTATGATCGTTTTTTAGAAAATAATAATATTTATAAAATAGGAATATGCTTTAAAGATTTTTTGGTTGATAAAATAGAAACCAACGAGTATGATATAAAAATGGATGAAGTAATAACGGAGGAATAAATGGAATTTGATAGATTTAAGTTACTTGTAGGAGAAAATTATAATAAAATTCAAAACTTAAAAGTATTAGTACTTGGAGTTGGAGGGGTCGGTGGAAGTGTTGTAGAATCACTTACTAGATCAGGAGTTTTAGATATAACAATTGTTGATCCAGATACAATTGATACTACTAATTTGAATAGACAAATAATTGCACTTCATTCTAATATTGGAGAAAAAAAGGTTGATGTATTAAAAAGACGAATACTTGATATTAATCCAAATTGTCAAGTAACTACATTTGATCTATTTTATAATATAGAAAATAAAGATTCAATTTTTATTAAAGAATATGATTATATAATTGATTGTTGTGATACTATTAAAAGTAAAGAAATATTGATAAGAGAAGCAATTAAAAGAAATATTAAAATAATATCAAGTATGGGAGCTGGATTTAAATTTGACCCTAGCAAGATAAAAATAGACAAATTAAAAAAAACAAACTACGATAAATTAGCACGTATTTTAAGATATAATTTAAAAGATGATAAATTGTGTCTTGAAATACCGGTTGTATATTCTATAGAAGAAGTTAATAAAACAAGTGGTGAAATTGCATCTAATTCTTATATTCCATTAATGTTTGGTTTATATATTACTTCTTATATTATAAGGGAGGTAATAAATTCATGAAAAAGGAATATTTACCAACTTTTATCTTTATTGTCTTCTTAATTGGAATTCTTATTTATTATTATATTATGATTAAGTAAAAATTGGTGTTAAAAAGATTGAATATTAAAAAAAATTTGTTATAATATTATTAGGAGAGTGATAAAATGGGATTAATTAAGTCAGCATTCACATCAATTAATAGTACACTTCATGATCAATGGGAAGAGTATATTACGTGTGATAGTTTAGACAATAATACTTTAGTTGTTAAGAAAACAACACAAAATGGAATAATTTCCAATAAAAGTCGTATTCAAGTTGCACCAGGACAAGTAGCTTTAATATTTGATTCAGGTCGTATTTTGGATGCAACAGCAGAAGAAGGAATTTATACCTTTGATTCTTCAAGTTCACCATCTCTATTTGCTGGACAATTTGGAGAAGTATTTAAAGAAATGTGGGAGAGATTTAAATTTAATGGAACCCCAAGCAAGGAGCAAGCAATTTTTTATATTAACACCAAAGAAATAATCGATAATAAATTTGGATCATCAAGTCCAATGGCTTATCCAGATCCAGAATATAAAAACATTTATATTCGTTATTTTGGAGTTTATTCATTTAAAATAACTGATCCATTTGCATTTATTTCTAACATAGCTGGAAATATAACAGATAAATATACTAAAGAACAATTAATGGAACAAGCAAATGCAGAATTTGTGTCAGCACTTGATGTTAGTTTACAAGAGTGTGCTCATGAAGGAGTAATTTTCTCAAGCTTACCTAGTAAACAATTACTAATTGCAAGTCATATGAATGAAGCTCTTGATAATACATGGAAAACACTTCGTGGTATGGAAGTTGTAAGTGTTGCAATTGAAAAAATTACCCCAGATGATGAATCTCGTGAAAGAATTCAAAAATTTGATAATGCATCTATGTATGGACGTGAAGAATATGCAGCAGGACGTATGGTTGATGCAACTGCAACTGCTATGGAAAATGCAGCAAGTAATGCCAATGGTGCCGGAACCGGATTCATGGGACTAGGTATGATGAATGGAGCAGTAGGAGGCATGACAAATCCTCTTGAGTATGTTAAGAAGAAAGAAGAAAAAACTGAAAAAGCTACTACTAAGGAAGGTGCAACTTGTCCAAACTGTGGAAGCGTTGAAAATGGAAATTTCTGTTCTAAATGTGGCACTAAAATAGAAAAAGAAAAACATTGTACTAGTTGTGGAGAAAAAGTAGTTGGAAAATTCTGTTCTAATTGTGGAACGAAAGTCGAATAAAAAATAAAATATATAAAATAAAAATTACTGATATTAAATATTATCAGTAATTTTTTCTGTATTTTTAAAACTTAGTTTGGCAATTTTTTCTAAAATATCTTTTCCATATTTTTCTACTAATTCTTTTCCTACTTTATCAACTTCCGTTCCAGCACCTTTTGGAAGCTTAACATGTAAACTTTTATTTAACTTATCATATTCTTTTAAAAATAAATAGCGGCAAATAATACTACTACAAGCAACAGCCATATTCTTATCTTCTGCTTTAGTCATAAAAGTAATTCCTCTTTGAACTCTTTTTGCATCTTTTAAATAATTATAATAGAAAAATTCTTTAGCAAATTCATCAACAATTATATAATCAACACTAGGTTTTGTATCCATAACTTCAAGAAGTACTTTATTATGTAAAATAGCTTTAACTTTATTCATGTTATATTCACTGTGATATTTATTATAATCCTCGTTTGATAAAATAATACTTTTATAAAGAATTCTTTTAGCAATTTTAGGAGCAATTTCTAAGATTTTTTCATCAGTTATTTTTTTAGAATCCATGCATCCAAGTTCTTTTAAATAAGAAACATCTTCACGTTTTACGTATGACGCTGTAACAACAATTGGACCAAAATAATCTCCAGTTCCAACTTCATCAGATCCAACTGAATTTACATACATATATTTTTTAGTATCAAATTCATCTTTTTCTTGAACATTCTTCTTATCTTCTGAGTTTGTAACTTCAGCATGTCCTGAATGGATCTTTTCAGTTTCAACCCAATATTCACTGGCAAGATCAGCATCGACTCCTTGAAATACACATTTTCCAGATTCATATAAAGTAACTACTGTATCCCCATCATCTGCTTGAAAAATAGCATAAGGAGGTGTCTTTTCTCTTTTTAAATCATCATAAAACTCTTTCATCATTTCTCTTGTTTTTTCACTTGTTTTAACTGTAATAGTCATATTCATCACCAATTAAATTATATAAAAGATAATAAAAGAAATCAAGTCTTGTAATAAATCATTTAAAGATATTAATGAAAAGGATGAAACTATAATAAGTAATTGAATTAGTATTGTTAAAAAATGATATAC
>CACZOV010000114.1 GCA_902782915.1 uncultured Erysipelotrichaceae bacterium
ATGATGGAAAAAGTTGCTGATTATTATGAAAGTTTATATCAAAATGCAACTAGACAAATTAAGAGTTTAGTAGAACCAATTTTAATTGTATTTTTGTCATTCACAGTTGGAGTTATTATTATATCAATAATTGTTCCTATGTTTGAAATGTATAAGGTAATTAAATAATGGAAATCTATTATTTAATAATGTTCTTTATAATAGGAGCAATATTTGGGTCGTTTTATAATTTAGTTGGAACAAGAATTCCCAGAGGCGAATCAATTGTAAAACCAAGAAGTCACTGTGAAAACTGTAATCATGTATTAACAGCCACTGAATTAATTCCTATATTTTCTTATATATTTCAATCAGGTAAATGTAAAAATTGTGGAATTAAACTTTCATTATTTTATCCATTTACAGAAATATCATGTGGAATTTTATTTCTAATAAGCTATTATTCTTTTGGATTTAGTTTAGATCTGATAATATCTTTAACATTAGTAAGTACATTTATTATAATTTTAGTTTCAGATCTTAACTATTTATTAATACCAGATAGGTTTATTATAATTCCTGCTATTATTATATTTATTATTACAATTATCTCAAGTGGAATAACTAATGCTATGATTCAGCTTGGTTATGGATTAATAACATTTATTTTTATGTATTTAATAATGTTACTTGGAAATAAATTGTTTAAAAAAGAGAGTTTAGGTGGAGCCGATATAAAACTAATGTTTTTAGTTGGTTTAACACTTAATCCAATGCTCGCAATTGTTGTTTTATTTTTAGCAAGCATAATTGCTTTACCAATTGCTTTGTTTTTATTAGTAAAAAATAAAGAACACGTAATTCCTTATGGACCATTTTTAATGATTGGACTTTTAATTGTTTATTTTACTAAATTAAATATTATTGAAATTTTCGAAAAAGTATTAACTTTATTTTAAGTAAATACTTTTTTAAATTTTATTTGACATTAGTCATATTATATGATAAAATCTTATATGTTTGAAGCCTCTAGCTCAAACCGCATTGAAAAGGTTAGAAACATTTATGTACCTTAAAAGCGAGTCTTAAAAAGGAGGAAATATGAAAGCAGTTATCAAAACAGGAGGAAAACAATACTATGTTGAAGAAGGAAGTATCATTTATGTTGAAAAACTAGATGGTAATGTTGGAGATAAAGTTAGTTTTTCTGATGTATTAATGCTAGGTAGTAAACTTGGAAATCCTACTATTAAGGGTGCAACTGTTGAAGGTGTTATTGTAAAACATGGTAAAGGTGAAAAAATTAATATCTTTAAATACAAACCTAACACTACATCAACAAGAAAAAAACAAGGACATAGACAACCATATACTAAAGTAGAAATCAAGAAAATTGGTTAATTATGATTCTTGTAAGTAGAAAAGGTAGTCATATTTCAATCCAAGGACATGCATTATACTCTGACTTTGGAAAAGATATTGTTTGCAGTGCTGTATCAAGTATTGTTATTACAACAATCAATGGTATAGTTGAAATTGATAAAGAAAGTATTGAGTATAATGAAAATAAAGGAATTGAAATAAACGTATTAAAACAGGATAAAGTAACCTTAAGTTTAATTAATAACATGATGATGTTATTAAAAGAGTTAAGTTTAAAATATCCAAAAAATATTCAAATAAAGGAAGGTGTTTAAAGTGAGATTAGAATTAAATATTCAATTGTTTGCACATAAAAAAGGACAAGGTTCATCTACAAATGGACGTGATTCTGAGGGAAGAAGATTAGGTGCAAAAGTTGCTGATGGAGAAACTATTTCTGCTGGTTCTATAATTTATCGTCAAAGAGGAACTAAAATTCATCCTGGATTAAATGTAAAAAGAGGATCTGATGATACATTATTTGCAACTATATCTGGTAAAGTAAAATTTGAAAAAAAAGCAAATCATACTTTTGCAAATGTTTACACAGAAGAGTAAAATTACTCTTTTTTTTATTGATATTTTTATTTTAAGAGTGTATAATTAATTATGCAAGGTATGGTGAAAACATGAAAGAACGGATAATAAGTGCAATTATCATGATGATTATTGCTGCGCCTTTCCTTTTTATTGGAAATATATATTTTGCAATATTTACAGCAATGCTGGGAGTAATGGCTGGATATGAGTTTTTAAAACTAAAGGATATTCCTTTAATTATAAAACTAATGACATATCTAATTACTGTGATTTTAATTTTTAAGGATTATTTAAATCTTAATTTAGAAATATTTATAATCTTGATACTTATGTTTTATCTATTAATGCAAATATTCTATGATAAATCAAAATTTTCTTATAAAGATGCTTTTTTTCTTTCAGGTTTAGTTTTATTTTTAGGAATTGCTTTTTCCAGTATTATAAAAGTTCGAAATCAAGGTTTAAATTTATTTATATATTTTCTTTTAATTACAGTTTCAACTGATTCATTTGCTTTATTTATTGGCAAAAAATTTGGAAAACATAAACTAGCACCAACAATTTCACCAAATAAAACAATTGAAGGATTAATTGGAGGAACGATCATTGGAACTATTATCGCAACAATATTTAATATATTTACTATAAATACCTCAAGTATTTACTTGGTGATCATTGAAACATTAATTTTGTCTTTAGTAGGTTCAATTGGTGATTTGATTAGATCAAGTATTAAAAGAACCGAAGGAATAAAAGATTTTAGTAATTTAATTCCAGGTCATGGGGGTATTATGGATAGACTTGATAGTATTATTTTTGTAATACTTACATATATACTTATCAGTGGATTATAGGAGGAGAATTTATGATAGTATCAATTATTTATTTTGTTTTAATTTTAGGGCTTATTGTATTAGTACACGAATTTGGTCATTTTATATTTGCTAAAATTTTTCATGTTCATGTTTATGAATTTGCAATTGGAATGGGACCAAAGCTTTGGAGTAGTGAAAAACTTAGACAAAAAAGAATTAAAGAGGGTAAAAAAGTAAGCGAAACAATTTATTCAATTAGACTTATTCCAATTGGCGGATTCAATCAACTTGCCGGAGAAGGACTTGATGAAGATAAAAAAGTAAAGAAAGAAAATTTACTTCAATCAAAACCAGCTTGGCAAAGACTTCTAATTATGTTCTTTGGAGCAGGTAATAACTTTATTTTAGCAATTATTGTTTTATTAATTTCAGCATTCATATTTGGTAGTCCTGATATTTCAACAACAATACCTTTAATTATTGATAAATCACCAATGCAAGTTGCAGGACTTGAAAGTGGAGATAGGATTATTGCTATCAATGGTAAAAAAACTAAAACACTTGATGATGTACAGCTTTATTTAGCACTTGCAGGTGGTAATGAAACAGAGTTTACCATTTTAAGAAATGAGCAAAAGTATACCTTTAAAGTTACACCATTAACTGGCAAAGAAGCAGAAGATGCTGGATATAGTTTTGGAATACAATATAATAATTCTTTCGAAAAAGGATTTGGAAAGTCTATAAATTATGCTTTTACAAAATTTTATTCTATTGCCAGACAAGTTTTTATCACTGTTAAGGAATTAATTATTGGTGGAGTAAGAGTTAAAGATTTATCAGGTCCAGTGGGAATTTATTCGGCAGTTGATAAAACAAGAAGTGCAGGATGGTATAGTGTTTTAAATTTAATTGCTCTTTTAACAGTAAATGTTGGTATTGTAAACTTAATACCTTTCCCAGCTTTTGATGGAGGAAGAATTTTATTCTTAATTATTGAAAAAATCAAAGGTAAACCTATTAAAATGGAAACAGAAAATTTAATACATAATATTGGATTTTTCTTACTACTAGCTCTTCTCATTTATGTTACTTTTAACGACATATTAAGATTATTTTAGAAAAGTACAAATGTACTTTTTTTTTATTTTTTTCATAATATTAACTGGTGATGATATGAAAAATGAAAAAATAAATTTAAAAATTAAAAGCAATAAATATAAATATCTTTTTTTATTAATATTAATAATTCTGGGAATTATATCTGGAATTATATTTTCAAATATTTTAAGTTTCAATGATAAAAAAGATATTAGTTTAACAATAGCCAGTTACTTAGAACATTTAAAAAATAATGATCAAATTAATTACATAAAAAATTTAATTGAAAGTCTTAAAAACAACTTTTTATATCTAATACTTATTGTAATTTTTAGTTTATCAGTAATTGGAGTTATTTTAAATCCAATTATTCTTTATTTTAAAAGTTTTATTATAGGTTTTAATATAGGAATAATGATAACTATTTATAGTTTTAAAGGAATTATTTTAGGAATTTTTTCAGTTTTTCCTCATCAATTTATAAATTTACTTATATATTTATTTATATCTTTTAATGGTATTAACTTATCAATTAAATTATTTAAGTTTATTTTTTTTAAAAAACAATACAATTTTACTATTATTATAAAAAAATATTTTAATATGATAGCAGTATCATGTATAATTCTAGTATTAACCTCTTTATATGAAACATTTTTAGGTGATTTTCTTTTAAAAGTTTTTACTTTTCTACTAAAATAAGATATAATATAACTGAATTAATTATTAAAAGTGGTGATTATATGAAAAAGGTTGTTATTGGAATGTCAGGTGGAGTTGATTCAAGTGTTGCTGCAATTCTTTTAAAACAACAAGGATATGATGTAGTAGGTTTATTTATGAGAAATTGGGATAGTACTATTAATAATGATTATTTAGGAAATCCTAATCTAAATAATGATATTTGCCCTCAAGAAAATGATTATAATGATGCAGTTAGTGTTTGTAAAAAGTTAGATATTCCTCTTTATAGAATTGATTTTGTTAAAGAATATTGGGATTACGTATTTACATATTTTTTAGATGAATTAAAAGAGGGTAGGACACCTAATCCTGATATAATGTGTAATAAATATATTAAATTTGATTTCTTTATTAAAGAAGCTAAAAAGTTAGGCGCTGATTATATTGCAACAGGTCATTACGCAAGAATTCTTAACGGTAATCTTTTAAGAGCAATTGACGATAACAAAGATCAAACATATTTTTTATCTCAATTAACAAATAAACAACTTGAGAATGTATTATTTCCTGTTGGCAATCTTCTTAAAGAAGATGTTCGAAAAATCGCTCTTGAATACGATTTAATAACTGCAAAGAAAAAAGATTCAACAGGAATTTGTTTTATTGGTGAACGAAAATTTAAAGAGTTTTTAAAAAATTACTTACCAAGTAAAAAAGGAAATGTTGTTGATATTGAAACAAATAAAATTATAGGTGAACATCAAGGATTAATGTATTATACAATTGGTCAAAGGAAAGGATTAAATATTGGAGGAAACTCTGATAAAATGTTTGTTGTTGGAAAAAACTTAGATAAAAACATATTATATGTTGCATTTGGTGAAGATAATAATTATTTGAAAAGTGATAGTTGCTATGTATCAAACGTTAATTTTATTAGTAGTGAAAGACCAATAGAGTGTACAGCAAAATTTCGTTATCGACAAGTTGATATAAATGTTAAACTTGAA
>CACZOV010000115.1 GCA_902782915.1 uncultured Erysipelotrichaceae bacterium
CTTTAGCATCTCCTGTTGTTGCAAAATAAGCAACTGTAAAAGGAACTCCATTCGCATCAGTTGGATATAATGCACGATTATGTTCTGCATAATGTCCATCGAGTCCAGCTTCTTTTAATTCATCAATGGTTGCATCTTTCATTAATTGATAAATCATAGTTGAAATCATTTCCACATGAGCAAGCTCTTCAGTACCAATATCTGTTAATAATGCTTTACCACGATTATCTGGCATTGTATATCTTTGATTTAAATAACGAAATGCTGCTGCAAGTTCTCCATTAGATCCTCCATACTGAGTAACTAAAAGCCTTGCCATTCTTAAATCTTTATTTTTAATATTTACAGGATACTGTAATCTTTTTTCATATTTCCACATACTTATACCTCTTTTCTATCTTTCCCAAGGCCATTTATCATTTGTCCATGCAAATGGAATGGACGTAATACTACTTGATGTAATATTAATTGGGCCATATTTCCTTTCATATTTTTCTACTTCTTCTAGTTCTTTTTCTCTATAACGATTAAATAACATTAAAGCATTTTGATTATTTGGATAATTATCAAGTAGTAAATTAAGTTCAT
The DNA here is from genome assembly GCA_902782915.1 of uncultured Erysipelotrichaceae bacterium. Next base: position 589 of record CACZOV010000115.1, read on the forward strand.
GTCTTACAAATGACAACTGGCCAATATTTAAAAGCATTTCCTCTCGTTCATTTTGAATATTAATTCTTTGTGGCCTAAAATTCTTATAACCATCATATAAATTTTTAAATAGATTTCCTCTTATATATCCTTCATATGGACTAAATAAAGACTCATCAAATTGATTATTATCTGTATCATTCATATTACTAAGATTTGTAAAATAATCTATTTCATCAAACATACTATAATTCATATTTCCCCCTCTTTATAATGTATTTCTTTAAAATAATTTAGAATAGGATAAATGACTAATTATTTATTAGATTTTTAACATAAAAACTTCACGCAAAACGTGAAGTTCAAGTAAAAAACATTTAAAGATTAAAGAAATAAGTCTAGTTAGAGAAACTTATGAAATTCCATTAAGTATAATAATATTTAAAGATCTATATAAGTATTAAGAGGAAATCTTTGTTTCAAACTAATCTATTATCTTTAAAATCTTATATCTAAAAGAGATTCTATTTTAATTATTTCATTATCCATAGTAATAATATGATTATTAACAATACCAGCAATAGTTGTATCTACTTCTTTATCTTTAAAAACTAACGTTACTTTAGTATTAAAAATATAATTATTTTGATTAATTAATTCTTTTATTTTATCTTTAACACTTAACTTATCAATTCTTTTATTATTTATTTTAACTTTATTATTGGTATTTAAATTGTCTTTTAAACTATCAAATACTTGTTTATTATTATGAATATTTTTTGATAATTCAAATTCTTTAATTTTTGGTAACTTTTTCATGAGTTCCTCCTATTTTATAATATGTCTTTTGTATAAAACTATGAATTATATTCATACTAATAGTATGAAAACCAAAAAGACAAATCTATTTATTATTGTATCTTTATTATTATTTATGATCATAAGTGTTTTATCAATATATGCAACTAGATCATTTTTAAGAATAGAACTTAGAAATCTTTATTTAAAACAAATTATTTTTTATATAATAGGATTTATTATTATTATATTTACTACTTTTAAAGGATTTAGTTATTTAAAAAAATATCATTTATTAATTTATATAGGAATTAATTTATTACTTTTATCCTTACTATTATTTGGAGTTAGTATAAATGGTAGTCGTTGTTGGTTTTATATAGGTCCTATTAGTTTTCAACCATCAGAACTTGCTAAAATTAGTTTAATTATTACCATGTCATCGACTATTTCTAAGTTTAAAAAAGAAAAAAATAAGTCTTTAAAAAAAGAATTTTTTTTACTTATAAAACTATTTTTATTTACTCTTATTCCTAGTATTTTAACATTTTTAGAACCTGATACTGGTGTTGTTATTATCTATTTTTTAATTTTATTAACTATGATATTATATATGAAATTAAATAAGATCTGGTATATTACTTTTTTTAGTTTTTTATTTATTATTATTTCAAGTATAATTATTTTATATTTTTTTAAACAAGATTTATTTATTAAAATTGTTGGTTATAATATTTTTTATCGAATAGATAGAGTACTTAATTGGGTAAATAGTAGTGGTTATCAACTTGAAAATAGTTTAATAGCAATTGGAGCAGGAGGAGTTAATGGGTTTGGATATTTAAAAAATCCTGTTTATTTTCCAGAACCTCAAACTGATTTTATTTTTACAACTTATATATCAAATTTTGGATTAATAGGAGCCATTATTTTAATAATAAATATTGTTGTATTTGATATTAATATTTTAAAACTATCTTTAAAAAAAATAAGCATTGTTGATAAATATATTATTCTAGGTATATTTATTATGTTATTTTATGGACAAGTTCAAAATATAGGAATGACTCTTGGACTCTTACCAATTACAGGAATTCCGCTTCCATTTATTAGTTATGGAGGATCTAGTCTTCTTTCTTATTTATTTATTGTAGGAATTGTTTTAAATATTCAAAGAGAACTTTATCGATATAGAAATTAATAATTATTTTTTATATGAATAAACTTTTATAGGTGATAATATTAAAAAAGTAATTATTAATCCATCTTATGGTGGAACAAGTTCAGGAATTGTATCAGGAAACTTTATTGAAAAAAACTTTAATTTAAAAATTGCCAATTCTATTTTTAATAATTTAAAAAATCTTGGAGTAGATTCTTATTTAGTAAGAAATAGCGATGTAACTTTAACAAATCAAGAAAGATTAAATATTATAAATAATATTGTAAATCCAAATGATGAAGCAATTGTTCTAACAATTGAATTAATTGAATCAGATGAAGAAGGATCCCAAATTATTTATTCTTTAAGAAATGATGATATCTTATCAAGAAATATAAGTGATTCTATTGAAAAAACAGGGTTAAGTGTTTTAAAATTTTATCAATATCGAAATCCAAGTTCAACTAGTACAGATTTCTATGAACTAATAAGAGAGCCTAGTAATACCGAAAATGTTTTAATAAGTTTTGGAAATCCTAAAAATAGTTTTGATAATAGCTTTATGTTAAATAACATAGAAAGTTTAGCCTCTTCGGTTGCCGAAAGTATAAATGATTATTTAACTAAGAAAAATATTTATATAGTCCAAAGAGGAGATACTTTATTTTCTATAGCAAGTAGATTTAATATAACAGTAGATGAATTAAAAGAAGCCAATAATTTAACTAATAATGCTTTAATTGTTGGTCAAGAATTAATTATTCCTAAAACAGAAGAACTTGATAATGATCTAACAGGTGATGATGAAGAAATGGATATGTATTTAAATTATACTGTTAAAAAAGGAGATAGTTTGTATTCAATTGCTAATTCTTTTAATACAACAGTTGATATTTTAAAAGATGTAAATAATTTAACAAGCAACACTTTAAATATAGGTCAAATCATTAAAATACCTACATCTACTACAAATGAAGAAACAAATTATAATAACTATACAGTAGTTAAAGGAGATAGTTTATATACTATTGCAAATAAATTTAATACAACAGTTGATGCAATTAAGGATCTAAATAATTTAACTAGTAATAATTTATCCATAGGACAAGTGTTAAAAATACCAAACTTAGAAGGAATAAATGAACAAGAAGAAAATTATTCAACTTATACTGTTAAAGCAGGTGACTCTTTATATAAAATTGCTTCTTTATATCAAACATCTGTAAATGCTATTATTGATCTAAACAATTTAACTAGTAATAATCTATCTATAGGACAAGTATTAAAGATACCATCAGATAAAACAACTACACCTCCAACAACTTCTTCAATAACTTATACAGTTAAAAGTGGTGATAGTCTTTATAAAATTGCTAATCAGTTTAATACAACTGTTGATGCTATTAAATCTTTAAATAATTTAACTAGTAATAACTTATCAATTGGTCAAAGTTTAAAAATACCAACTACTAAAGCAACTAATAATTATCTAAACTATACTGTAAGATCAGGGGATAACTTATACTCTATTGCTAGAAGATTTAATACAACAGTAGATATTTTAAAAAGACTAAATAATTTGACTAGTAACAATCTAAGTATAGGACAAGTTTTAAAAATTCCA
>CACZOV010000116.1 GCA_902782915.1 uncultured Erysipelotrichaceae bacterium
CCTTATATTGAAATGCAAGGAAATAATGGTTCAATGGATGGAGATAGTGCTGCTGCTATGCGTTATACGGAAGCTCGTCTTTCAAAAATTAGTAATGAATTATTAAAAGATATTGAAAAAGATACAGTAACATGGGCACCAAACTTTGATGATACCTTAATGGAACCAACTGTTTTACCAGCTAAATTTCCAAATTTACTTGTAAATGGCTCAACAGGAATTTCAGCAGGATATGCAACTAATATTCCACCTCATAATTTAGGAGAAGTTATAGATGCTACTATCAAAAGAATTGAAAGTCCAAATTGCCATGAAGAAACAATATTTGATATTATTAAAGGGCCTGATTTTCCAACAGGTGGAATAGTTGAAGGAAAAGAAGGAATACGAGAAGCTTTAAGAACAGGTCGAGGAAAAGTTGTTGTTCGAAGTAAACATGAATTTATAAAGGACAAAGGGAAAGAACAAATAGTTATTCATGAAATACCATATGATGTTAATAAAGCATCCCTTGTAAAGAGAATGAGTGAATTAGTTCTTGATAAAAAAGTTGAAGGAGTAGTTGAAATTCGTGATGAATCCGATAGACATTCACCAGTTAGAATTGTAATTGATCTAAAAAAAGATGCTAACAAAGAAATGATTTTAAATTATTTTTATAAAAATAGTGAACTTCAGATAAATTATAATTATAATATGGTTGCAATTGTTGATAGATGTCCGATGACACTTGGAGTAATTGGAATACTTGATGCTTATATTAAACACTTTGAAGAAGTTATAAAAAAAAGAACTGAGTTTGATTTATTAACTGCTAAAGATAGAATGCATGTTGTAGAAGGTATGATTAAAGCAATTGAAATTCTTGATCAAGTAATTAAAACAATTCGAGCTAGTAAAAATAAGAGTGATGCTATTCTTAATTTACAAAAAGAATATGATTTTTCTGAAAAGCAAGCTACTTATATTGTTACACTACAACTTTATAGATTAACAAACTCTGATATAAATGATTTTATAGAAGAATATAATAATTTAAAGAAAATAATTGAAGGACTTTTAGCAATTTTAGCAGATCCTGAAAAATTAAAAGGAGTTATGAAAGGTGAACTTAAAAATATAAAACGTGAATATGCAACTCCTCGAAAAACTGAAATAAAAGATGAAGTACTAGATATCACGATTGATGAGAAAGCAATGATTTCTAAGGAAGATGTAATCGTTTTAGTAACACGTGATGGATATATCAAAAGATCAAGTATAAGATCATTTTCATCAACTGATTCTGAACCAGTTTTAAAAGATAATGATTATCCAATTGGATTCTTTGAAGCAAGTACAATGGATACAATTCTAATATTTACAAATCTTGGTAATTTCTTATTTATACCAGTTTATACAATATTTGATTGTAAATGGAAGGATTTAGGAAAACATGTAAGTAATTTAGTTCCATTATCAGATGGAGAAGAAATCATTTCTTGTATTAGAGTTTCTAGTTTTAAAGATGATATTGATATAACTTTAGCATCCCGTAATGGAATGATCAAAAGAACAAAATTATCTGAATTTGAACTTTTAAGATATAATAAAAGTGTTAACTGTATGAAATTAAAAGATAATGATAAGTTAGTAAATGCCTTTTTATCAATTTATAATAATATCTTTGTTGCAACTAAAAATGGATATGGTCTTTGGTATGATATTTTAGATATTCCAGTTGTTGGACTTAGAACAAGTGGAGTAAAGTCAATTAACTTAAAAGATGATCAAGTAGTATCTGTTAATAATTTTGATAATATTGATTATATTTCTTTAATTACAGACAAGAAAACTGGAAAAAGAATGAAACTATCAGAATTTGAAAAATCAACTCGTGCAAGACGAGGACTAATGATCTTAAAAGAAGTTAAGAGTAATCCATATCATGTCTTAAAAACATTTACTATTCCAAATAATAGTCATTTAATATTAAGAAGTGATGAAATAAATGAAATAAAATTAACAGAACTTCCTATTTTAGATAGATATTCAACTGGAAGCTTAATTTCTAAAAAAACATTAAAAGATGTTAATGTTGCAGTTTCATTAATCAAAAAAGAAGAAATTTCTTCTAAAATAGAAGAAGTAGTAGAAAAACCTAAAATATCTTTAAAAGAAATAGATGAAAGATTATTAACTATAGATGATTTCTTATAAAAAGTGACAAGTGGATATAAGAAAGTGATATGAAAATATTGATTCTTTAAAAAATATTTTTAAAAGAATAAATTTGTGTTATGATAATAATATAGGAGTTTTTATGAGAAAGAAAAAAGTAAAGTTAAAAAAGAAAAATTCGTTTTTATTTCTTGTTGTTATTCTTATATTTATAGGATCATGTATTTATATTTTTAAAAATGGAAGTCCTAAGAGTATATTTGAAACCAAAAAAAATGGGTATCTTGCAAGTATTAATAGTAAAGTAGATGTATTTGAACTTAAAAATGAAGAAAGTGATGATGGAGTTAAAGAAACTTTAGAAATGGTTAAAGAAATTGCTCGAGGATTAAAGATTAAATATTTAGAGTCAAGTAAAAAGGAATTTGATGATAAAGATTATTATGAAGTAGATATTGATGATGATAGTTATTATGTTTTATCAACAAATATTGTGGAGAATATTTCGGATGTTGTTCAAGAAAAAGAATTATTTGTTCGAACTAGTTATAATTTATTAAAAGATTTGAATGGGAATCTTTCCACTTTACTTAAAAAGGGAGATAAGGTTCAAGTAATTGGCTATGAAAATTTATTAGATGATGGAACGGTTGATATTTATAAAATAAAAAAAGATGAAGAAGAAGGGTATTTATATAGTAAATATTTAGTTTTAACTGAAAGTGATGCAAAAGCAAATTATGATCCTGACGGACTTTATAAAATACACTTGGAAAGAGTTGATAAATATGGTGGAGGAAATGCTGGAACACTTGACTATTATCCAGTAGAAAAACCTGAATTTGAAGATAATAAGATGCCTGAATATGTATATGCCTTATATATAAATGGTTCAAAAGGAATTAAAAATACAATTGATAATTATATAGAATTTGCTAAAACAACAAAAATAAATGCTTTTGTTGTTGATATTAAAGATAATACAGTTCCGGCTTATAAAAGTAAAATATATGAGGAATTTTCTAAAACTAATTATGATCATGCTTATAATAGTTTAGAAGATTATAAATATGCAATTGAAAGAATTAAAGAAGAAGGTTTTTATGTAATAGGTAGAATAACAACGTTTAAAGATGATTATTATGCACTTGATAATAAAGATAATGTTATTAAAAAGAGTGATGGAAGTTTACTTAAACATAATGGTTCTTATTGGCCTAGTGCATATAACCGTGATGTATGGAAATTTAATGTTGATTTAGCTAAAGAAGCCGTTAATTTATTTGGCTTTAATGAAATTCAATTTGATTATTGCAGGTTTCCAGATCGATTAAACACTTATGAGAAAGCAGGAACTATTGATTACGGAAATAAATATGGTGAGGAGAAAGCTGAAGCAATTCAAAAGTTTTTGATGTATGCATGTGATGAACTTCATAAATTAAATGTTTATGTTAGTGCCGATGTATTTGGTGAATCTAGTTGGGGATATGTTACTGGTTATGGCCAATATTTTCCAGCCATTTCTAATGTAGTTGATGCAATTAGTGCAATGCCTTATACAGATCATTTTGAACGTAGCGAATCATATTGGAAGAATCCTTACCAAACAATGCTTAATTGGGGAAAAACGGCAGCTATCCGTCAAAAAGAAATTCCAACTCCTGCAATTGCTCGTACTTGGATAACGGCTTATGATACTCCTTATTGGAATCCAACAGTTACTTATAATGGAGAAATGCTTTCTAAACAAATACAAGGTTTATATGATGCTGGGCTAACAGGTGGATATATGACTTGGAATTCTGCAAGTAGTTTAGCTAAATATAAAACTCAAGTATCGGCTTTTAATAAGATTTATAATGGTAATTAGTGAGGGGAATATAGTGATGGAAATTATTTTAGATAATATTAAATATCAGATTATAGATAATAAAAATAATTGTTTTAATTTAGATGAACTAAAAGAAAAGTATACTGATTATTTTTATGACTTTGATTATATTTTAGGAGATTATGCTTATAATAAACTCCGTTTAAAAGGATTTTGTGATCCAAAGAATAAAAAATGTAATAAGATAAATGATATTAGAGAAAAAGATAAGTATATAAAAGAATTATGTGCTTATGAATGTAACTATTTTTTAATTAAAAAAGTATAAAATAAGGTTTAAAAGACTTTATTTTTTTTTAAAAGCCAAAAAAAATAACAAAAATAAGTCAAAAATACTTGAAATAATAAATAAATATGATAAAATTATATTAGAAGATAG
>CACZOV010000117.1 GCA_902782915.1 uncultured Erysipelotrichaceae bacterium
AAAAACAAGAACAAGATGGTAGTAAAAGAATGCTTGGGGCTGCTGCAATGACTTATGTTGCTAGTGTTTTATCAACTATTCTTTCTGTATTAAGACTTGTATTAATTGTATCAGGAAGAGATGATCGAAGATAATGAAGACTCTTGAAGTAAATAGTTTAGTTTTGGCCTATTTAGGTGATGCAGTATATGAAAACTATGTAAGACTTTATTTAGTTAGCCTTGGATATAATCATGTAAAAATACTATGGGAAAAGTCACTTGAATTTGTAAGTGCCAAAAGTCAAGCTAAAATTTTAAAAGAGTTAATAAATGAAAACTTTTTTACTAATCAAGAACTGGAGATAATTAAAAGAGGAAGAAATACTAAAAGTCATTCTCACCCGAAAAATACAGATATTATTACCTATAAAGAGGCAACTGCGTTTGAAGCACTTTTAGGATATTTAAAATTAGAAAATAAAGAAGAAAGGATAGAGGAAATAATGAATAAAGTTTTTACTCATTAATTTCCTTTTTTAAAATATGATAGTAAGTGGAAGAAATAATGTTAAAGAAATTTTAAAAAATTTTTCTGATCAGAAAATGATTAAAAAAGTAATTTGTTCAAAGAATTTTAATGAAAAAGATATTTTATCTTTAGTAAAAAAACATAATTTACCAATTGAATATAAAGAAAAATGGGAATTAGATAAACTTGCAAAAAACAATCATCAAGGTATAATAATGGATGTTCGTGATTTTAATTATGTAGCTCTAGATGAACTTTTAAGTAAAGAAAAATCTAAAATATTAATACTTGATCATATAGAAGATCCACATAACTTAGGGGCTATTATTAGAACTGTTGAAGCTAGTGGAATAGATGGAATTATTATTCCTAAAAATAGGACGGTAGATGTAAATGAAACTGTCATGAAAACTAGTGTGGGAGCTTTATATAATGTAAAAATATGTCAAGTTACAAATTTAAATCAAACAATAAAAACCCTTAAAAAGAAAGACTATTGGATAATTGGAACTGATATGGATGGTGAAGATTATAGAAATGTCAATTATCCGTCTAAATCTGTTTTGATTATTGGAAGTGAAGGCTTTGGAATGTCAAGACTTGTTAAGGAATCTTGTGACTACGTAGTTAGCATTCCTATGAATGGAAAGATTAATAGTCTAAATGCATCAGTTGCTGCTGGAATTATGATCTATGAACTTATTAGAAAGTAGGAAATATGTATAGAGAATATGAAGATGAGGAAATTTTATATTTGGTAAAAGAAGATGAAGATTATTATGAAATTATGTTAAAAAAATATGAACCTATAATTATAAAAATTTGTAATAAATATTTATATGTTGGTAAGAAAATAGGATATGAATTTGATGATCTTAAACAAATTGCAAATATTGCTATATTTGATGCTATGAATTCTTATAAAAATAGTAAAGATATACTTTTTTATACTTATGTAATAAATTGTATTAAAAATAAACTAATAACTGAACTAAAAAAGCATTCAACTAATAAGAAAAAAGTATTAAATGATTCTATATCTTATGAAAAAGAATATGATGGGATAAATTTAGTAGAATTTATTAGAGATAAAAATGCACTTGATCCATTAGATTGTTTAGAGCAAGAAGAAATGAAAGAAAAGTATTATCGTTTTATTCATTCTCTTCCTTTTGATGTAGCCTTAGTTTTTGAAATGAAAAGTGAAGGTTTTACAAATCAAGAAATATCTAAATTTTTGAAAATAGATCAAGATTTAATTAGAAGATCTATGCAATTTGCAAGAAGAAGATTATGTCTAAATTAAGTAAAAGTGTTTATTTTTACTATTGTTTATGATAAAATTTAATGCGTGAGGTTAATATGAAAAAGAAAGAATATCAAAAAAAATTAGAAAAAGAAAAAAGAGAATTAAGAGAATATAATGAATTAAATCATGGAATAAATGTCAAAGCATTTTTAATTATTTCTCTTTGTGTTGTAGGATTTGTATTTTTAATGTTCGCATTTACTAAAATTAGAACTGGTGAATGGAATTTATTTACAAAGAAAAATACAGTTACATATAAAGCTGAAGTTCAAACAACAAAAATTCTATGTGGAAGTATTTTAAATAGAAAAGAAAGCGAGTATTATGTTTTAGCATATGAAATGAAAGAAGACAATGCCTCTTTATATGAAACAATTGTTGAAGCATATGGATCCTCTCAAGTACCTATTTATAAATTAGATTTATCAAATAGCCGAAATAATCTTTGCAAGGCAGATGCTATTTCTATTACAAATGATGCTGAAACATTAAAATTATCTATGCCTACTTTAATTAAAGTTAGGGATGGTAATGTAGTTGAAAATTATACAAATTATGATAGTATTAAAAATGTTTTAATAAATAATAAATAAACTCATCAAATGAATGAGTTTTTTTATGATATAAAATAACTGTTTTCAATTTAATTATAAAGAGTAAATATTTACTCAATTCGATAGAATACAAAAAAGTTTTCTTTTTTAAGTGTTTGTGGTATCATAATTTATGAAATCAGACGAATTATTAGATTGATAATTATCATAATAACAATAGGAGTTGATATAAATATGTTC
>CACZOV010000118.1 GCA_902782915.1 uncultured Erysipelotrichaceae bacterium
AAGTATTTAATGAGGTTAATAATTATGCTAGCAGTTATAAATCTCTAGAAAAAGAGAATCAAAATATTAAAAGAGAGGTTAAGTCATTAAAAACTAAAAATGAAAAGTTGGAAAATGAAAATAGAAATTTACAAAGTTGGATTAGATTTATATTTGATAGAATCAAAATGTTCTTTAGAAATATATTATTAAAAGGAAACGAGAAATCAAAAGATTTAGTAACTCAAGAAGTAAAAGACTGTTATAAATATGGAGATTTTGAACAACAAGATATTATTGATATAGATAGAGGAACAACTAAAGAAGAAGAACTATTTGATTATGCTTATGTCCCGGATTATCATAGAACTATTGATGAAGCTAAAGATGATTTTTTCATTTAAGTATATGAAAAAATGTCTGATAGAATAGGCAGGAATTACTTTGTTTTTGTTTTTATTGACAAATAACTATTTTTGATATAGAATAACAGGAATATTTGAATTGGGCAGTAATGTGATGAATAATGTTAGTATTGTTATTTCTTTTCCATTTTTTTCCATTTTTTTCTTAATTTTCGCATAGCGGCAATTTTTATATAACTAAGTAGGTGATAAATATTAAATATATTAATTCAGAAAAATTTATAAACATTAATAAAAGCTCTGATAATCTTTTTTCTAAAGAAGATAAAGAAATTGATTCTATTTTTGTTACTAATGATAAAAAAATAGAGTTTGTAAGGTTTAAAAATAACACATTATTAATGGGAATTAAATCAAGCTTTAGAAGCAATAGCTACTATAACATACATGATTTAAGACTAAAGAAAGTTAAAAATATTTTAATGGATATGGATGGAACAACTATGTTAAGTGAAAAATTTTGGGTAGAAATGTTAAGAATATCGGTGGTTAAGGTCACTAAAGATGATAATTTTAAATTTAGTGATAGTGATTTCCCATATATTTCAGGTCATTCTGTTACTGAACATTTATCTTATTGCATTGATAAATATAAATTAAAATGTAAATTATTCGAATTAAAAAAAATATATGATGACATTGTTGATTATAATCTTGATAATTTAGAGCTTAGTTCTAATGCTCATTTTTTTGAACCTAGGGAAGGATTAAAAAACTTTTTATTAAAAATAAAAGAAAAAGGTATAAAAATAGCATTAGTTAGTTCAGGGTCAACAAAAAAAGTTACGGCTACTTTAAATTGTGTATTTAAAAATATGAATATGGGTAATCCTCTTGATTACTATGATTGTATAATAACTGGTGGAGATGCTTGCAAGAAATTGAAATATGGAACAATTGGTGAATTATATGCTAAACCATATCCATGTCTTTATGAAGAAGCTTATTATATAGGTCTAGGATTAACAAAAGATGACCTAGAATATACAATAGCAATTGAAGATAGTGCTTCAGGTATTTATTCTATTTTATCATCAAATATTACTCCTATTGGAATATCCGGTGGAAATATTAAAGCGAGCGGAGTAGAACCATTATGTTATAAATATTTTAAAAGCCTTGAAGAAATAGAAGAATATTTTATAGATAATAAATAATAAAGGGGGTTTAAAATGAGTCGTTTTAGTGTTAATGAAGGTAAATATGATAATTTTTCTCTAGATGAGAAACAATTATCTTTATTACAAAATTATTTATTAAATCATATTAATAAAAAATTGAAAAAAATTGCTGAAACAGAGATAAAACGTATGAAAGAAAGTGGTAAAAATTATAGATTACTAACTCCTGATGAGCAATTTGTCATAACAATTAACAAAGACTACAAAAACGAAACAAGGTATTGCGTTGGATATCCTTTTCCAATTGCACAGTTCGATATTGATACTTTATCAGATAAGTTTTCAGTTAGATACTTTATAAGAGGTAAAAGACTTAGACAATTTCAATTTGATCATTTAATTAACTTGTTAAATGAAGAATATAGCGTAAAGATTCATGAATTTAGTAATAAGAAGAACTTTAAAGGAGAGTTAGATAAATATGTAAATACTTTTTTTAGCAAAGATTTATATTACTTAGATTATTATAATTTTTTAGGCGACTCTTATTTAAGTTCTTATATGTTAGATGCTTTTGTAAATAAGTATAATTTTAAAAACATTAAATACATATCAAAAAATGCTGAACATTTAGCAATTGATTATTCTGTTATTGATATGAAAAAACAGAGTGATAATTATTCACATAAGGCAAGTGTCTACATAATTGCCGATTTATTAGATATAGATGATGGATATGTCCAAAAGTTTTTATCTAATAAAAATAATATTGGTATTTTTATATTATTAAGTAGAAATATGTTCATTATTAAAGATAAAAATTCTATTGAAATTTATAAGTATAAAAAAGATGATGTTTTGCTTATAAAGAATAATATTTTTGATTATATGGATAATTGTATAAATTGTTTTGGTTTAAAGATTAAGAATCTAGTTAAAGAAAAAATATCAAAACTCGAGAAAGTTAATATATATGTTAATCCGTATGCTAGTAGCAATGAAAAATCATTAGTAGAAGAAGAAATAATAAAATTATTAAAGCATTTAAATAAGAATAATCTTAAAATATATTTTCCATATGGACATGATAATAATACTATGACAGTAACTAAAAAAGTATGTAAGAAAATTGATAATTTAGAATTAATCAAAAGTAGAAATTTAATCGATTTATGTGAATTGATGAATGAAAAACAAATTAATCTTGTAATAACAGTAGATACTTCAATTACTCACTTAGCGACTAAAAAAAAGATGATAAATTTTGTTATATATAAGGATGGTTTTTGGGATGATGAATCCTATCAATCTTTATCAGCAGAATCCCCGATTGGATTCTGCAGTTATAGTCCTTATCAATTGCCTATTTTTTATAAAGACTCTATATCTAATACAATTGATGAATTAGATACTGTATTAAATCAGATAGTTAAATCTTTTAAAAGCACAAAAGAAAAGAAATATAAAGATTATAAAGAATTATTGAGTAAATTAGGATTAGAAGATGTTTCAATTTTAGAAGAAAGTGCATATAAAATTGGAATTAAATCAAAGATGAATAATTATAAGTAGGGAGTGAATAAAATGAAAAAGTATAATTATGAAATATCGGATAAGTTTATTGATTATTTTGAAGGAAGGGTAAAACAAGTATTCTTTTATGTAACAGAAGAATGTCATTTAAGATGTAAACAATGTTTATATAAGCCAAATCTGTTTTTTAAGATGAATTGTAGAAGAGAAATCCCATTAGAAGAATTAAAACAATTAGCTGAAGATTTTTATAAAATGGGGGCAAGAAAGGCAACTATTATGGGTGGAGAACCATCTAAATATGGCAGTTCTAATCATAAAGAATTATGTGAGTTCATAAAAACACTAAAAAGTATTGGATACAATTATGTAAGAATGGATACTAATGGTCAATTCGAAGATAATTTTCTAGAATTAGATGGTATCAAGATGTTAGATGAAATATCATTTAGTATAGATGGTCATACAGCAAAAATAAATGATACATTGAGAGGAGAAGGTGCATATAAAAAATGTGTAGCTAATATAAAGAAAGCTGTTTCATTAGGTTATACAGTTGACTTGACTACATGTGTTTCTCCAATGCTTCTTAGTATAAATAAGACAAATAAAAGAATAGACCTTGATAATATGATTAGATTTGCAGATAAATTGAATGTGAGAGCTATTAATTTTCATGTATTATTTAAACATGGATTTCCTATGGATACTTGGACTGAAGATACAGCCTGTGAACCTGAAGATTGGATAAGAGTAAGAGATGAAATATATGATTTAATAAAAAATGATACATATAAACTTCATGTAAGAATACCTTATCATTTCATAACTCAAGAGCAATTTGATAGTAATCCAAAATACTATGGATATTGTCCTGCAAAATTAGGAGAAAGATTATTAGTACATCCTGATGGACAAATAAGAATATGTTCTGGATTAATTAGTTCTAAATACTGTGTTGCTAAATACTATGATAAGAAAATAGTGTGGGAAGAAGGATACACAAACGAATTAACAGATCATAAAATAAATGAATCTACTCCATGTACTAATCAAAGTAAATCGATGAATTGCAAAGGATATTGCCCATTATGCTTCTCCTTCAAACCATATCAAAAAGAATATGTATGGAAAAATGAAATAAAATGGGAGGATTAATATATGTTAAAAAATATAACATTTTCTGTTACTGGATTGTGTAATGGAAAATGTTCAATGTGCAATATTTGGAAAAACAAAGATAAAAATGATTTATTATCCTTAGAACAAATTGAATACTTATTAACAGATCCAGCACTTGCACAAGTTGATACAATTAGTTTAACTGGTGGAGAAATCTTTTTGAGAAATGATTTGATTTCTATTATTGATATGATAAAAGAAAAAATACCTAGGGTTAATCGTATATTTTTAAATACTAATGGTACATTATTAACACCAGTAGAAAAAGTTTGTAAATATTGTGAAAACTTATTTGAAAATGTTATATTAAGTATATCATTAGAAGGAAATAAAGAAATTAATAAATCAATAAGAGGCATAGATACATATGATAATGTATTAAGGATTATCGAAGGTATTAAAAAAATATCTCCTAAAGTAAATATATGTATATCAACTACATTAACTAAGAATAATGCTTACTATAATAATTTAGTATTCTTAAAGAATTTTGCAAATAAGTATGATTGTGGTTTTGCTTTTAGATTAGCTGATAATTGTGATTTATATTATAAAAACGGAGAAATGGATTTTTCTTTAACAGAAAATCAGTTAAAGGAAATAGTAAAATATATAGAAGAATATGAACAAAATAATCAGTTTTTAAATATTTTAAAAAATTATATATTAACTGGAAATGTTTCTATTATGTATGAAGATAATAAATACAAGTGTATGGCTGGAAGAGAATTTGCCTTTATTAACCATCATGGGGAAGTTATGCAATGTCTATATAGTGATAATATCTTAGGTTCTTCAAATGAAAGTATAAACAATAATTTTAAATTTAAAAAGCCAAAAAAATGTCCTTGCTGTACAGATTGTGCTATATTTCCAATGCTTGAATATAATCAAAGAATAATGGGGGAAAGCATTAATGATAAAAGATAAAATATTAGATTATAAAGATATTAAAAAGAAGATAGATTCATTAAAAAAGCAAAACAAGAAAATAGTCTTTACTAACGGTTGTTTTGATATTATTCATAGTGGACATGTATTGATGTTGGAAGAATGCAAAAAATATGGAGATGTTCTAATAGTTGCAATTAATAGTGATTATTCAGTAAAACTAAATAAAGGTGACAGTAGACCAATTGTCCCAGTGCTTGAAAGAATGATGCTTATAGCGGCATTAGAATTTGTTGATTATGTCTTTTGTTTTGATGAAGAGAATCCACTTAGATATATTGAAGAGTTAAAACCTGATGTATATATAAAAGGTAACGATTATAATATTAATAATTTGGTTGGTCAAGGTATTGGGTATAATGAAATTAAAGATTATTGTAAAAGTATAAAACTTATTAATTTGAAAAACAATATTTCAACAACAAATATAATTGATAAAGTATTAAAAGTATATGGAAGTGATAATAAAAATGATAGAAGAAGTAAGAAGAATTGTTAGTGAAAAATTAGGATGTTCTGCTCATGATTTAGAGCATACATTTAGAGTTTATAATAACTGTTTAAGAATATCAAAAGATATGGAAAATGTTGATTTAGATGTATTAAAATATGCCGCTTTATTACATGATATTGCGAGAATTGAAGAAGATAATGATAATAGTGGTAAAACTGATCATGCTCTTTTAGGTGCAGAACAAG
>CACZOV010000119.1 GCA_902782915.1 uncultured Erysipelotrichaceae bacterium
AAGCAGAACAAGCTGCTGAAGTAGTAAGAAATGCATCAAATAATGATATTAATACAATATTTGGATCTGTTATAAACGAAAACTTAACTGATGAAGTTATTGTTACTGTAATTGCAACAGGATTTGATAAAAATAAACCAAAACAAAATACTATATATGATCAACAAGCTGGAAAATCAAACAAAGAAATAACAATTATGGATGACGATGATGATGAAGGTGAATCTGAATACGATTTTCCTCCATTCTTAAGAAATAGAAACTTTTAAAAAAATAGATTATTTCATAATTACATGAAATAATCTATTTTTCTTTTTTAAATATAGCTATTACTTTACCAACAAGTAAAATAATATTATCACTTTTTTTAGTTGCATATTTTTTACCTATTGCTTTACCAACAACTGTAATACTAGATATAATACTTGAAGTAATTAGTGCTAAAATAGTATTATCAAGTTTTAATGAATTAGATAAAGATATTGAAATCATTGCTCCCATTGAGCCTGATATAATTCCAGCAATATCTCCAATTACATCATTACAAAAATTGGCAATATTGCTTCTATTTTTAATTAATTTGATGCTTTCTTTTGCTCCTTTTACTTTATAGGATGCCATTGAATGAAAGTTTGCTTCACTTGCAGTTAAAATGCTTGTTCCAATCATATCAAAGATAATTCCTAAAGTAATTATTAAAATTGTTATTACTAAAAGTATTAGAATATTTGAATTATTAGATATATAATTCGAAGTACCAGATACAATTAAAGTAATAAAAAAAGTGAAAAGAAAGACTTTTAAAATCCAATGATCACTTTTCATAAATACGTCCTTTAAATTATTTATGTGGTAATACTATAAATTAATTTTACGGCTTGAGGTCGAGTTGACTTTCTCTGATTTCTACCCTTAGTTACCTTTAGGCCGTTTCCATTTAAAGAAATCAATCAAATCTTACGAATTTGATCACTCGATCACCACTTAGTCCGCACTCCAATCCTTACAGTACAAACATTCTAGAGGTTTTCCCAAACAAAGAAATAGTATTGTTATTCGCTTTTGCAATTATTTTTTCAAAATTAATATACAACAATTAAAGATCCCAAATAATCACTCACGACATATGCTTATTTTAATTTCGAAGTAATTTAAGGATACGTCTGCATGCCGTTGCAAATTTTCCTTAAATCTAAAATTATATACACACCCTACTTTGGGCAAGTAAAGCATTATATATAAAGTATCATTATAGCACAATTGATGGATTTTTAGCCCCATCTTCGAATACATTCTTTGACTAGAATAATGCACCACACATTGATAATTATATCATATTCTATGTAATTAGTCAAATTATATGAACATAATTGATACAAGAAAAAAAGTATTTATTTTTAACCTTTTACTTTTCTTTCTGTTAAAACAATGCTATACTATTAATGAAAGTGGTGAAACTATGAGAGATTTTACAAAAGAAGAAAAAAGTGATATTAAAAAAGAAATTACTAAGTTATTAGAAGGTCAAGCTAAAAGTGGTATTGAAATTCTCGAATACTTAGGATATAGTCGTGAAATGGATTCTAAAATCATGGAAATTATAAATGAAATGGTTGAAGAGTATGATTTGTATTTAACTAAAAAAAATAGATATATGAATTTTAAAGATAGTGAATTTGCAAGTGATTTTTATAAGGGAACTTTTTTAAGTAGTAAGGGAGAATATGGATTTGTTTCAGTAAACGAATTAGATGAAGATATTTTTATTCCGGGTGAATTTAAAAATACAGCAATGGATAAAGATTTAGTTCTTGTAAAAATAACTAAAGGTGAAATGAATACTCGTAAATGTGAAGGAAAGGTTGTTAAAGTATTAAAAAGAAATCCTAAAACAAAAATCGGAGAAGTTATAATTAAAAATGGCAAACATTACTGTATTTTAAAAAACGATAAGAAAATTGAAAATATTCTTTTAACTGGTGATAATCTCGATAGACTTGTAGATGGTGATCTAATAACCATTGAAGTTTTAAATGAAAAATCATTAAAAGTAAAGTTTAAAAAAAGAATTGGTCATAAAAATGATCCTGGAATTGATATTATTGCAGTTTTAACTGAACATGACTTTGATGTTGATTTTAATGAAGAATGCTTAGAGCAATTAAAAACTATTTCAACTGAAGTAAGTGAAGAAGAAATAAAAGATAGGGCTGATTTTCGTAGTAAAATGATTTTTACAATTGATGGTGATGATACCAAGGATATTGACGATGCAATTAGTTTAGAAATTCTTCCAAATGGAAATTATGAACTTGGTGTTCATATTGCAAATGTTCCATATTATAATAAAGAAAATAGTCCACTAGACTTAGAAGCTAGGAAAAGAGGGACTAGTGTGTATCTTGCAGATAGAGTTGTTCCGATGTATCCTCATCAAATATCAAATGGAATTTGTTCTTTAAATCCTAATACTGATAGACTAACAATTTCATCTATTATGGAAATTGATCAAAAAGGTAATTTGGTTGATTACAAGATTCTTGAATCAGTAATTCATTCCAGAATTCAAATGACTTATAAAAAAGTGAATCAAATATTAGAAAATGGTGAAATTCCTTCGGGATATGAACCATTTGTTGAAACTTTAAAGAAAATGAAAGAGCTTTCTTTAATTGTTCGTAATAATAAAGTAAAACGTGGTTACATTGACTTTGACATTGATGAAGCAAAAATAGTTGTCGATAGTTCTGGAAACATTATTGATATATTAAAACGAGAAAGAGGAATAGGGGAAAAGATGATTGAAGATTTCATGATTCTTGCTAACGAAAGTGTTGCATCAACTATCTCAAATATGAATCTTACAGGGATTTATAGAGTTCATGGTGATGTATCAATTGAAAGACTTCGTAAATTTTTAAAGATATTAAGAAATTATCATATTAAAATAAAAGATGATTTTAAGTATGTAAATCAAAAAACAATTCAAAATATTTTAGAAAAAATGAAAGATTTAGAAGGATTTCAAGTTCTTGCAACGAGAATGATTAGTTGTATGGATAAAGCTAGGTACCAGACCAATAATATTGGACATTTTGCCTTAGCATCACGAAATTATACACATTTTACGTCTCCTATTAGAAGATATCCAGATACAACTATTCATAGACTTTTACATGATTATTTATTTAAAGATTTAACTATGGAAGTAGTAAATCATTGGGAAAATAATTTAGATGATATTTGTCTTTCAAGTAGTGAAAGAGAAAGAGCAGCCATGGAATGTGAAAGAGAAGTTGATGATATGAAAATGGCTGAATATATGGAGTCTCACATAGGAGAACATTTTACCGGTATGGTATCAGGAATTACATCTTTTGGAATTTATGTAATGCTACCAAACTTAATTGAAGGAATGATAAAGCTTTCTGATTTAAATGAAAAATTTTACTATGATCCTGAAACAGAATCTTTAGTTGGAGCTAATTCAAAGAAATATTATACTTTAGGAACAATTATTGATGTAGAAGTTATAAACGCTAATCGTGATACACGACAAATTGATTTTTCACTTTATGATCCAAATAAATTAGAAGAAGAGGTAAAGTATGGCAAAGAGAAAGTCAAGAAGATTAAAAAGAAAAATTAGAAATTTCTTTCTATTAACAATATTTATAGTTATTTCTGCATGTCTTGGATGGTTTTTACAAAGAAAAGAAAATATTAGTACCAAAGAAGTCATTATTGATTATCAAGTAATTGATACAAAAAAAGAATCAAAAACTAATTTAGTTATGGTAGGTGATGCTTTAATTCATGAGCTTGTTTATAAAACAGCTGCAAGATATGCAAATTATAATGGATATGATTTTAAACCAATGCTTAAGTATACTAAAGAAATTTTAGAAGACTATGATCTTGCTTATTATAATCAAGAAACAATTCTTGGAGGGGAGGAACTTGGTTTAGCAACATATCCTCAGTTTAATTCTCCATATGAAGTAGGAGATGCATTTATTGATGCTGGATTTAATTTAGTATCTCTTGCAACTAATCACACAATGGATAACTTTTCAAGAACTAAAGGCAAAAGTATCGAAAATTCTGTTAATTATTGGAAAAAGCATAGTGACGAGATACTTGCAGCTGGTTCATACACATCATTTGAAGAGAGAGATCAAGAAATAATAAAAGAAATAAATGGTATTAAATATGCATTCTTATCTTATACAACTTATACAAATGGTCTAACAGTTCCTAAGGGACGTGAATATTTAGTAAATGTATATGATAAGGATTTAATCAAAAAAGAAATTGAAAGATATCGTGATAAAGTAGATTTATTAATGGTTGCGATGCATTGGGGAACTGAATACATGACTTATCCAACTGAAGAACAAAAAAATATTGCTTCTTATTTATCAAGTCTTGGCGTAGATATTATTATTGGATGTCATCCCCATGTAATAGAACCAATTGAATTTGTTGGAAATACTCTAGTAATATATTCTTTAGGAAATTTTGTATCTAGTCAAGTCGGAGTTGAAAGACTTACTGGTTTAATGGCTTCTGTTGATATTACAAAAACAGAATATCATGGTAAAACAACAATTAGTTTTAGTAATATTCAAGGTACACTTTTATACACTGATCGAAATAATGGTTATATAGTATATCCATATCATAAATTAAATGATTCTATTTTAAATGGTTATAAGAATTATTATGAAAAATATAGTAAAGTAGTAAAAGCCTATTCAAATGATGTTACTGTTAGAAGTTTGGAGGGATAAAATGGAAGTAATTAATCGAGAGGCAAGATACAACTATTTTATCTTAGAGGAAATAGAAGTTGGAATTTCCCTTACTGGTACAGAGATAAAATCTATTCGACTTGGTAAAGTTAATCTAAAGGATTCATATGCAATTATTCGTAATCATGAAGTATACTTAGTTAACTCCTATATTTCAGAATATAAAGAAGGAAATATATTCAATCATTCACCAAGACGTACTAGAAAACTTCTTTTACATAAAAAAGAAATTCTAAAACTAGAATCAAAAATAGATTTAGAAGGACTGACTTTAATACCATTAAAACTATATTTTAAAAAAAATAAAGTTAAAATTTTACTTGGTTTATCTAAAGGAAAGAAAACTTATGATAAAAGAGAAGTTATGAAAGAAAGAGATTTAAAAAGGGAAGCTCTTAAACTTACAAAAAATAATTATAAATAAAAAGATAAATTTAAATATTTGTCTTTTTTTTTATTAATTTAGTAAAAGTATTGTCAAAAAAACTATTTTTATGATATAATACTTAAGTTTATTAAAAAGGGAAGTGGATTTTATGAAAAATATTCGAAATATTGCTATAATTGCTCATGTTGATCATGG
>CACZOV010000120.1 GCA_902782915.1 uncultured Erysipelotrichaceae bacterium
TTATATTGGAATATTAGGTGATTTGATGAAAAGTAATAGTCAGAAAGATAATATATTAAGAAGAAGTATGATTAGTAGTATTATCTTTGTTGTTATAGTTTTAGTTGTATTTTATTTTGTTTTTAAGGATAATAATTATAGAGAAGTTTATTCTATTTTAAAGATGTCTAATAAATTTTATTTGTTTTTAGCAATTTTTTGTATGGCTTGTTTTAGTGTTTGTGAGGCTTTAAATATTTATTCTTCATTGAAGTTATTAGGTAATAAATTATCATTTATTAAAGCTTATAAATATGCTTTGGCTGGTTTTTTTGTTGCATCTATTACTCCATCTTCTAGTGGAGGGGATCCAATGCAACTTTATTTAATGTCAAAAGATAAAATTAAAATTAGTCATGGTGCAATTACTTTACTTGTAAAATTATTAGCTTTTCAATTTGTTGTTATTTTTTTGGCAATTTTTGGTTTTTTTACATCTCATCATTTATTTTTAAATTCACTTGGTAATTTAAAATATATTATTTTTTTAGGAATATTTTTGAATGTTTTAGTTTTTACTTTGTATTTTTTAATGGTATTCTTTAAACCTGTTATTCTTTTTTTAGTTGAAATAATATCTTCTTTACTTGGAAAATTAAAAGTTAAAAGAAGAGATGATATAATTAAGAATATTTTAAAAAGTGTTGATGAATATAGTCAAGCATCTATTTTTTTGAAAAAAAATAAAGTTATTTTTGTAAAACTTTTTCTAACAACTTTAATTCAGTTTTTATTATATTATAGTATTCCTTATTTTGTTTATTTGTCTTTAGGTTTTAATGATTATTCTATTTTAACTTTTATAGCTTTACAATCAATTTTATTTGTATCTGTTTCAAGTCTTCCTTTTCCAGGTGCAGTTGGTGTTAGTGAAGCAACTTTTTTAAGAATATATAAGTCAATGTTTCCAAGACAAATTCTTGGAAGTGCTATGGTTATAACAAGATTTATTAATTTTTATATATTTGTTCTTTATTCAGGAATGATGTTATTAATTATTATTTTAAAAGATAATATGGAAAGAAAATCATGATGGATTTTTTAAATGATATTAATAAATCTTTACTTATTTGTTCTAAAGATTTAAAAAGAAAAGTATTAGATGAAGTAAATAAATTAGATAAATTTGTTGATTTAAAGATTATGACTCCTGATTTGTTTTTAGAAAAATATTTTTTTTTTTTTGATGAAAAGACTATTTATTATGTATCTAGAACTTATAAAGTAACAAGAGAAATAGCATGTATTTATTTAGATAATTTAAAGTATGTATTTAAAAGTAATATAGAAGATAAAAAAATAAAGTTTTTAAAAGAATTATATTTAGATTTAAAAGAAAAAAATCTTTTAAAGGAAGATCTTTATTTTAGAAAGTATTTAAAAAGTGTTTCAATTATTGTTCTTGAAAAAGAGTTACTTGATTCTTTTACTTTAAATATATTAGATAAATATAATCCAACTTATATTAATTTAGAGAGTAAAAAACGAGAAAATAATAATATTTATTATTTTAAAGGAATAGAAGAAGAATGTAGTTATGTAATGGATAAAATAAGTGAATTGTTAAAGAGAGATATTAGTATTAAAAATATTAAAGTTGTGCTACTTGGAGATGAATATATTCCTTATTTAAAAAGATTTTCTTATTTATATAAAATTCCTTTTAATAATTTAGAACAAAATAGTATTTATAAGACTTTAGAATGTAATAAGTTTTTAAATTTTATTAAAAATCATTCTAAAGAAGAAGTATTTTCTTATTTAGAATCTAATGATAATGAACTACATCAAGAATTTTTAAAGATTATAAATCGTTATTATTTTGTTGACTGTTTAGAAGAGGTATTAGATTTTATTAAAAATGATTTAAAAAATACTTATATATCTTCGGATAAATATGAATTTGGAGTAGATGTTATTTTACTTAATTTTAATTTAGTTAATGATGATGATTTTGTTTTTGTACTTGGTTTTAATTTAGAAAATATTCCAAGAACTTATAAAGATATTGATTTTTTTAATGATTCTTTAAAAGAAAAATTAGGTATTTTTACAAGTTTAGAAAAAAATAAATTAGAAAGAAAAAGTGTTATTAAAAATATAAATGGAATTAAAAATATTTATATTTTTTATAAAGAAAGTGATCCTTATAATACATTTTATCCATCTAATTTAATAGAAGAATTAAATCTTGATGTTTTGTATGAGAAGTCAGTTAATACAACATCTAATTTATATAATAAAATAAAGTTAACAAAATCTTTGGATAAGTATTTAAAATATGGAATAAAGGATAGTGATATGTCTTTATTAAATACATATCCTTCTATTTCTTATCAAACTTATTCAAATGTATTTAAAAAAATTAATAATTCATTTGATAAAATAACTTTGTCATATTCATCTATTAATACTTATTATCATTGTAGTTTTCGTTATTATATTGAAAATATTTTAAAACTTAATATGTATGAAGAAAGTTTTAAACAATATGTTGGAACTATGTTTCATAGTATTTTATCAAAAATGTTTCAAGATAACTTTGATTTTGAAAAAGAATTTGAATCTTTAAAACAAGAAAAAGAGTTTTCTTGTAAAGAATTATTTTATTTAAAAGAGTTAAAAGAAGAGTTTAAGAATGTTATTGAAGTAATAAGATATCAACATGAATTAACTAATCTTTCTAATTTAAAACTTGAAGAAGAGATTTGTTTAAAAGATAATAACTTTTTATTTAAAGGAATTATTGATAAAATTATGTACAAAGAAAAAGATGGAAATACTTATATTGCTTTAATAGATTATAAAACAGGTACTCCCAAAATAAATATGACAAATTTAAAATATGGAATTGATATGCAACTTCCTATTTATGTTTATTTGGTATTAAAGAGTAATATATTTTTAAATCCTAAAATAATTGGTTTTTATTTTGAACAAATTATTCATGAAAAAAGTGGTTATGATCCTAAGAAAGATTTAAAAATGAAACTAATTGATAATTTAAAACTTCAAGGATATTCAATTGATTCTCCTTCTTTAGTATCTATATTTGATTCTAGTTATGAAAATAGTTCTATGATTAAAGGAATGAAAATGACTAGTAAAGGATTTAGTCATTATACAAAAGTAATAGGGGAAGAGGGAATTAATTCTTTAGTAAAGGTAGTTGATTCTAAAATCAAAGAAGCATTTAAAAAAATTAAAGAAAGTGATTTTGCAATTAATCCTAAAGTAATAGGAGGAGAAAATATTGGGTGTAGTTATTGTAAATATCAAGATTTATGCTTTAAAACAGGAAAAGATCTGGTTTATTTAAAAGAAGAAAGTGATCTATCATATTTAGAAAGAGATTGTAATTAATACTTTGATTATAAAAATAATTAAAGTATTTTTTATAAATAAAACTAAAAAATTGTTGTAAGTAATAAGTAATTTTATTAAAAAAATATACAAGTAATGATAAATGATAAAAATATAGTCAAAATATGTTAAGTAAACGTTTTTTTTACTATATTTTTTTTAGTGCATGTGATAAACTTATTTTGGGTGTTTATATATGAAAAGTATATATAGTATGACATATAATGATTTAGAAAATTATTTTATTAGTATAAATGAAAAAAAATATAGAGCCCATCAGTTATTTGATTGGTTATATGTAAAAAGAATTAAAAGTTTTGATGTTATTTCGAATATGAAAAAGGAAGTAATTGAAAAATTAAAAAGTGATTTTTATTTTGATAATTTAGAAATTCTAAAAAAAGAGGTTGATATTGATACTAAAAAGTATTTATTAAAACTTAGAGATGGTAAGACTATTGAGGCTGTTTTAATGGAACATGATTATGGTAATAGTTTATGTATATCAAGTGAAGTTGGCTGCAATATGAATTGTTCTTTTTGTGAATCTGGTCGTATTAAAAAGCAAAGAGATGTAGAAAGTGGCGAGATGGTTCTTGAAATAATTGCTATTGAAGAAGATATTAAAAATCGTATTAGTCATGTTGTTATTATGGGAATAGGAGAACCATTTGATAATTATTCAAATATTATTAAATTTATAGAAATTATAAATAATCCTTTTGGAGTTAATTTAGGATCCCGTCATATAACAATATCAACATGTGGAATAGTTCCTAAAATTTATGAATTTGCAGAGTTTCCTTATCAGGTAAATTTAGCAATTAGTTTGCATGCACCAAATGATAATTTAAGATCTAAGTTAATGCCTATTAACAAAGTTTATCCATTAAAGAGTCTTATGGAAAGTATTAAATATTATATTGATAAAACAAATAGAAGAGTTACATTTGAATATATTATGTTAGACTCTGTAAATGATAATTTAAAATGTGCTATAGAGTTAAGTAATATATTAAAAGGAATAAATTGTTATGTTAATTTAATACCTTATAATGAGACTGCTCATATTGAATATAAAAGAAGTAGTAAAGAAAATATTTTAAAGTTTTATGATCTTTTAAAGAAGAATAATATTAATGTAACTATAAGACGTGAATTTGGTAAAAATATAAGTGCAGCATGTGGGCAATTAAAGTCAAGTAAGGAGAATGTATGAAGAGTTTTTATTTAACAGATGTTGGGAAAGTTAGAGATCATAATGAAGATAGTGTAATTATTATAAAAAATCATAAA
>CACZOV010000121.1 GCA_902782915.1 uncultured Erysipelotrichaceae bacterium
ACTGCATATGATCTTGCACTTCTTACAAGATATTTATATTTAAATTATCCAATTTATTTAGAATATGCTGGAGAAAAATATTATGACTTTGCATCTAATTTAAAATCTTATTCCTTAATAAATCGTTGTAAAATTTTATTTACTTATAAAAAAATAACTTCTGCCAAAAATGGATATACACCACATGCTGGTAAAAGCTTGGTAACAACTGCTTCTAATGATAATTTGAATTTATTAATTGTCACTTTAGATGATCCAGATATTTATCAAAATCACGAAAAATTATATGAATATTTCTTTTCTAAATATAAAAACTATCTCTTACTAGATAAGAACAATTTTAAAATACCTTCTAATACTAAAAATACAAATTTATTTATAAAGAAAAATTTTACTTATCCATTAACAAGTACTGAATTAGATAATGTAGAATTAAAAATTATGATAGATGATGAAAATAATACTTATGGAAATGTTCAAATTTTTCTTGGTGATGAACTACTTGATTCTGAAATTATCTATAAGAAAGTAGAAGATGTAAACAATAACTCGGTTTTAAAAAAAATATTAGAATGGTTAAAAAAAACATTTAAATAGGAAAATTTCTTTTCATAAAAACAAAATTATGATATGATTAATTTGTATTTATGGAAAGTAGTGATTAAATGAATTTAGAATTTTGTGTAAATGAATATCTTCTTGCTTGGTATCTTCTTTATGGTGCAAGTCTTTCAAAGGAGATTGATAAGTTTAGAAAGATTTTATGGAGTAAATATAAAAAGGAATATAATTTTTGCTATAAAGACAAAACTGAAATTATTAAATATGGAAAAGATTTTATTCCAGATAATGATGTTTTATATAATGAAATTTTTAAAAGTGAATTATATCTTTCTTTAAAAAGAGAAACTGATAAATATAAAATGCATTTAGTAAAATTATTTGAAAATGATTCTAAAACATTAAAAAAATGTGTAAAAGAAGTGTTAAAACTTAATTTAAAAGAAAAAGTTGTTTATGTAATTCATCCAAGAATGGAATGCATGGAATATAATTTATCAAATAATACTCTAATATGGGGAAGTGATAAAGATAAACATGATGCTTTGACAATTCTTGTCTTTACAATGGTAAAGGGAACGTATGAAAATTATAATACAGATTATAAAGAAATAGTTGATGCTATTGTAGAGCTTGCATGTATTAATGAAATAGGAAAAAAATTAGATGAAAAAAACACCTATGAATTAGGAGATCCTACTTTAAAAATTATTAAAAGACAACTTTATCCTTTTTGGCTTATGTATTTAGGGTTTGATACAAAAGAAGAGTTATTAAATAGGATGATCGAGGATAAGATAGCTTTTGATATTGAAAATTATCCAATTGATAAGAATATGAAAAAAATGAATATTGAAGATTTCATGAATTTTTGTATAAAGAATAATAAACATATTTTAAAACTTAGAAATGTGTTAAAAATAGAAAAAGAGGAAGAAATAGAAGTAATTTGAGGTATGTATGGAAGACAAGAAACTAGAAAAATTTTTAAACCTTATCCATATAGAAAGTTTAGAAGAATTTAAAAATGTTGTTTTAGAAAAAGTAATTGTAAGTAAAAAAAATAATTTTATAAAAGTTTATTTAAAAGTTTCAGAAATGATTTCTTTAGAAAGTTATTTAAATTTAAAAACTCAAATACAAGAGTTTTTTCATTCTGATTCTTTTATTTTTATAAATAATATTGGAGATAGAAGTTTATATTTAAAAGATTATTTTGAATATTTTTTACCAAAATATGCTATTTATTTTCTTGATAGATTAAAAATAAATGGAAATAATAATAACTATATTGTAGTTTTTAATCATGCAGAAGAAAATCAGATCAAAGAATATTTAGAAAGTATTAATGATAATTTAGAAAATTTAGGGTATGAAAAAATTACAATTTATTTAGATGAATTAGAAAGAAAAGAAACAATAAAGAAAATTGAAGAAGAATGGGCAAATGTTGAACTTCCAAAAATCAATAATCCTAAAAATTATGTATCAGATACTCCTAGGTTTGAAGCTAGAAGAAAAAAAATTCAAACAGTTATAGATTGCCGAGTATATTATGGTGATGTAATAGATGGAAATACTACCACGCTTTCTAATATTGTATCAGAAGATAATGATCTAATAATTGAATGTGAAGTATTTGGTAGTGATGTTTTTGAATCTAGTAAGAGTAATTTTAAAATAATTACATTAAAAATAACTGATTACACAGATAGTATGTATGCCAAAGTATTTTTAAATAATAGTGAAGAGTTAACAAGACTTCTTGGAATTTTAAAAAATGGTAAATGGTTTAAATTTAAAGGAAATACAAAATATGATAGATATTCTAATGATGAACTTGTTTTTAATGTAAATGCTATAAATGTATCAGATAAGAAAAAGGAAGAAATTATTGATGATGCTACAGTTAAAAGAGTTGAACTTCATACTCATACAATGATGAGTGCAATGGACGGAGTATGTGCTGTTTCAAAACATGGAGTTGCAACAATAGAACAGGCA
>CACZOV010000122.1 GCA_902782915.1 uncultured Erysipelotrichaceae bacterium
ATATTAAAGTTTTATCAAAATATGTCATATATTTAAAGTAAGAATGTCTGTATTTTCAATGCTTTTAGCTAGTTTTCCATAAATTCGTCTCTCCCAATTTATATTAGTTTTATTTTCATTATTCATATAAATCACCTACTTCTTTGCTATAAAAACTATGTAATTCTTCTTATGCTCAAATCTAATAGTTTCTCTTTCATCTATTTTTATTATATCAAATATCTTTAGATATTTTTTTACATCATCTACATCAAATAATCTTATGTATTTATTTTTATAATAATAATAATGATAATCTAATTCTCGTGCAGTTGCTTTAATTTTTTCTAATCCTTGAATGCCATTAACACTACCTATAAATAAACCTTCTTTTTTTAATATTCTTTTAATCTCATTCATTAAATTCCTAGTATCTGAATCAGAAAAATAATGAATAGATAAATTAGCAAAAACCACATCAAACTTATTTTCTTCAAATGGTAATTTTTCTCTCATATCTACACTAATTATATTACTATTAAATTCTTTTACTTTTTCTAAAGCAATTTTAGAAATATCAGATGAAACAACTTCATAACCATTTTCCATAAACCATTTAGAATATTGACCTATACCACAACCCAAATCTAAACATAAGCCGTTATCTGTTAAATATTCTTTATATTCATCAATCCATAAATCCTCTTCTAATTGCTTGTTTATATGTTCTTTCCAGTATTCATCATCTTTAAAATAATCATTCATTATCTTGTCCTCCAACTAAAACTAACTATTTGTTTTAAACCCTTTTATTTAAATAATGTAAAAATCCCTACACAAAAAAGTAAGTATTTTCAATGGTTTCAAGGAACTTTCTATAAATTGTTTTCTCACACTGAATCCTTGTACTTGTCAACTTTTCTTTTTTATCTTCCATATTATTCACTTTCCTATCTTATAATACTTTTTATATATTATTAATTTTATAATATCAAAGTATTTGAATTAAATTTATATTATATATTTCCATCCTGGTTGCCATGCTTTCGTTTTACGCCAATCATTTCCGATAGCTTCTTCCCATGATATTTTTTTTGTTATTACTTCTAAAGCTAGTTGTGGTGCTCTATGAACAACTATTCCAATTTTTTATCATCAAAGTTATCTTTTAAAAAATTTATGAAACTATACATTCTTATTTCAACATCCTTTAGTGATTCACCATTTGGAAATGGAATTTCTATATGTTCTTCATATACTACTAATTTTTTATCTTTTCCATCGTATTTACCATAATTACACTCTCTTAACCTTCTATCTTTTATTTTATCAACTTCGAGCCATGCTGGATTTGCAGAATCTATAGCTCTAACTAAATCGGATGTAAAAAATAACATCAAATTTATATTCCGTACTCTTCCCTAATTTTATTGCTTGTTCTTTTCCTAACTCGTTTAATTCTACTTGTTTCCAAACACTACATTTTGATTCTGCGTTATCAACAGTTGTTCCATGTACAAAATACATAATTTCCATTGACATTTATTTAATCTCCTTAATTATTATTTTAAACTAAATACTCTATAAATTCTAATACATCCCTCTAATTATTTTCTTTCATATCTGTATAATATACAATCTCTTTTCCTAACTTTTTAGCATATTCTATTTCTAGATTTGTACTATTTCCAATATAATTATTTATATTTACAACTAATATTGCATCAGATAATTCTATCCTTTTAAAATGAGCTTCTTTTAGCCTTGAAATTTGTTCTTCACTTATCTCAGTATTTTCTATAACTGGGTAAGTAGGTGTAAGAATACATTTACCTTCTAATGCCAATTTTTCTGCAACTATCATATTTCTTTTTTAAATTTCATACTTCCACATAATGTTATAATTTTCATTTCTATCTATTTCCTTTATAAATTACTATTTATCCATCAACTTTATTTATTTTTCTAAATTTTTAAAAATGTGTGTAAAAATCTCAATATAAAAATTTCAGTATCTTCAATGATTTAAGTGGATTTTTCATAAAATCCCCGTATCGCAGTTAATCGAAGTCTTAGAAAAACTTTTTTCTTCGTTCATTTAAATCAACTCCTTTACTAGATATTTTATCTCTATATTCTTTCA
>CACZOV010000123.1 GCA_902782915.1 uncultured Erysipelotrichaceae bacterium
TAAGGCTAAAAGCCATAATACTATATGTACCAAATATAGTGATAATATGCTCAAAAAGGGAGCATGTGGCAGTGGTAAAAAATATAAGCAGTGTCACGGTAAATAATGCTAAAAAGCCCACAAATAAAAGAATTTTTTTTTTTTATTTTCCTAAAAAGTTGTAATTTTTCTTTAAAAATAGCTGGATTAAATTTATTAAATTTATGTTATAATAGTTATAGGAGGTACGATTATGGATTTAAGTGAAAGAGATTATAAATTTACTGATGATCAAGTACGAGCTTTAGGTTTTAGTTCATATGAAGAATTAGAAAAATACTACGATTTAGAGTATATGAATATGGAAGCTCAACCATGGACTAAAGAACAATGTGCTAGAGAAGTACAAAATTTAGGTGATGAAGAAAGATTAAATTATTCTCGTCGTGATAGATTAAAAGCTTCATTAAGAGATAGAATAGAAATTATTACTAGCTGGAACAATAGTGATTGGCAACCATCAATTGAAGAAATACATTCAGAAAAAGAAAGCCTTAGTAGAATTTTAAGTGTTTATTTTAATTTTAATGAAAGAGAAGCAAGATTGAGTGAAACTAAGATAGATCCATCAGATGATCTTAAATTTGGTGGTAGATAGTAGATATAAAAATCTACTTTTTTTATAATTAATGGTATAATTTATATAGGAGTTGATAATTATGATTAAACCAAAAAAATTAAATAAAGGTGATAAAGTAGCAATAGTTAGTTTATCAAGAGGACTTTTAGGAATGCCTTTTTGTAAACATGAATTGGATATTGCAATTAAAAGATTAAAAGAATTTGGCTTAGTTCCTGTTATAATGCCTAATGCGTTAAAAGATATGGATTATATTGAAAAACATCCGGAGGCAAGAGCAAGCGATTTAAAACAGGCTTTTATGGATGATAGTATTAAAGCAATAATAACTGCTATTGGTGGAATTGACACATATAAAACAATACCTTATTTAATGGAAGATGAGGAATTTAAAGAAAAAGTTAAAAATAATCCTAAAATATTTACAGGATTTTCAGATACAACAAATAATCATTTAATGCTTAATAGATTAGGATTATCTACTTTTTATGGACCTTGTTTGTTAATAGATCTAGCAGAGTTAGATAAAGAAATGCTTCCTTATACCAAAGAGTACTTTGAAAAATATTTTATGAGTGAGCCAAGTTTTGAAATTAAATCAAGTCCAGTATGGTATAGTGATAGAAAAAGCTATGGCCCTGAAGAAGTAGGAAAGCCAAGAGAATCTCATAAAGAAGAACATGGATTTGAAACTTTAAATGGAAATGGAATAGTAACAGGAAAGCTTTATGGTGGATGTATTGAAAGTATATATGATGCATTCACTGGATCATCATTTAAAGATGAACCATTAATTTATGAAAAGTATAATATTTTTCCAACCAATGAAGAATGGAAAGAAAAAGTTTTATTTTTAGAAACAAGTGAATTAGCAATAAAACCAGATGAACTGGAAACAATGCTTTTGGAATTTAAAAAGAGAAATATTTTCGATTTGGTTAGAGGACTTATAATAGGTAAACCAATTGATGAAAAATATTATAATGAATATAAAGAAGTATATAAAAAAATATTCTCAGATATAGATACACCAGTATTATTTAATGTTAATTTTGGACATTCTGTACCAAGATGTATTATACCTTATGATGCAGAAGCAACAATTGATTACGATAATAAAAAAATAATTATAAATAGTCAAGTTTTAGAATAAAAATAATAATGAATTAAGATTTTTTTTAAAAAGATGATATTGTGATTGAGCTAAGAAAGATATTAGTAGACTGTATTTAAAATTATGTTATAATTAATGTAGGAGGAATAAATATGAAAGTAATCGTTATAATTGATGAATTTATAGATGAAAGAGAATTTAGAAATTATAGTAGTTATTGGTTATCTAAATTAGGATTTACAAATATAAGAATCGAAGATCCAAGGTTATCTGATAGTGATCAGTCAAATGATAATGATATATTAGCTAGTAAAAAAAATAAAGATTACACTATTCAAACATTTTTAAATGAAGAAATTACAGAGAAGTCAGTAGATGAAACAATAGAAGATATGATAAAAGAAAATGTAGAAAATGGAATAATAATTACTAATAAAAATGTTAGCCAAAAATTTAGAGAATATGCTAAAGAAAAATCAGTAGAGATTATTGATAGAAAAAATTTAACTGAAGAAATTTAATAATTACTAAATAATCTTGTTTATTTATTATAAATGTAGAAAATATGATTTAAAAAGTTTTAAGTTATTTATATTAGTTAAGTATTTAAAGGAAGTGTTTGAAATGAATGAGTATATTAATTTAGATGAAAAAAATATTGATGAAGAACATATTTGTTGTGCAATAGGGGATCCTAAGCATCAAGATGGAGTTGATAAGAAAAAAGAATGGATTAAAGGTAAATTAAAAGATGGTCATGTATTTAGAAAACTTAATGCAAGAGGGAAAATATTTATTGAGTATGAACCAATAGAAACGGCATGGGTACCTGTTAATGGAAAAAATTATATGTATATTTATTGTTTATGGGTAGCAGGTAGTTTTAAAGGAAAAGGTATTGGAAAAGAATTATTAGAGTATGCTATTAATGATGCTAAAGAAAAAAAGATGAGTGGTATATGTACATTAGTATCACTTAAAAAGAAACCGTTTATTGGAGATAAAAA
>CACZOV010000124.1 GCA_902782915.1 uncultured Erysipelotrichaceae bacterium
TGTAAGAAGTGCAAGATCATATGCAGTTGAATAATTTTTAGTTTCTTCATCAAGTCCATGAGGATTTTTAAAAATGGTGTTCATCATACCAATTTCCTTAGCTTTTTCATTCATCAAATTAACAAATTCTGAAACACTTCCTGCAACATATTTTGCTATTACAACACTAGCATCATTTCCTGAACGAAGCATTAATCCATAAAGAAGATCCTTAAGAGTTAATTCTTCTTTTAAATTTAAATACATATTCGTTCCATACATTTTTAATACTTCATCCCCTACTACAACTTTAGAATCTAGTTTTGAACCAGCATAAGTTATTGCAATTAAAAATGTCATTATTTTAGTTGTTGATGCAATAAGCATCTCATTATTACTATTTTTTTGATAAAGAATTCTTCCACTATCAATATCCATAACAACGCTTGAATGTGCTGTATCATTTATTGCATAAATGTTTTTAGGAATTAACAACATAATAATCGTTAATAATACTACTATTTTTTTCATAGGATCACCTATAAAAATATATGAAATAATTTTATTTTAATTATTATTTTTTACTCCTCCAAATCTTCTTTCACGCTTACTATATTCTAAAAAGGCCTTATCTACTTCTTCTTCCTTAAAATCGGGAAATAGTGTATTTGTAAAATAAAGTTCACTATATGATAGTTGATATAACATAAAATTACTAAGTCTTAATTCACCACTAGTTCTAATTAAAAGATCAATTGGTGGAAGTTTTTGATAAAGATTATCATTAATTACATCTTTATTAATATCATCTATATTAAGAGTTCCTTTTAATACTTTTTGACATATTTTCTTAGTCATATCTACTATTTCATCCTCTGAGCCATAATTTAGGCAAATATTAAATATATATTCATTATTTCTAGTTGCAAATTCAACTTTTTTAATTAATTCTTTTAGATCTTTTCTTAATCCTTTTTCTTTTTTAGAAAAGACAATTTTAATATTATTTTCCTTAAAATAATTAAGTTTTCTTGAAAACACATCAACAAATAGATCCATTAAATAATCTACTTCACTTTTTTCTCTTTTAAAATTTTCTGTTGAAAATGCATATACACTTAAAACTTTTACTCCTTTTTTAAAAATATATCGAGTTATGAGTTCTAAAGTTTTACATCCTTCTTTATGACCAAAACTTCGAGGCATTCCACGACTTTTAGCCCATCTTCCGTTTCCATCCATAATAATTGCAACATGATTTGGTATATTCATATTTATTCCTCCGATAATTATTTTAACATAGAAGAAAAAAAAAGGACTACAAAATGTAGTCCCTTTTGGGATAATCCCATCTATATAAACGCATCACACGGAAGCGTCACACTATATTCTATGGTGTTATCAATCAAATTGTTCCAAATTTATTAAAACTACAATTATTTATAAACTTTATTTATATTATATTCTATCATTACTTTTCTATACCATATTACACTTTATTTTTTATTTAGGAGTTGTCTCTCTTTTTCTAATTCTTTTAAACTCTTATCTGGAATTGGTAAATTTTCTGGCATAGTACCACCCAATCTTTTGATACTATTTCTAATCTCTCTACTGACTTCATAATGAATAGAATTTGTAGTATATTCATTATCTATAATATCTCTTTTTAATTTAGCATCTGTTTGAGCAATTCGAAATATATTATCTGCAAGTTCTTCACTACACATATTATCTAATATGTCTTCTCTATATCTTAATTTTTTTCTTTTAAAAATATCATCTGCTGGTGCTCCATTATATAATTCCTTATATCCAGCATTATAAAATCTAGCTAAGTCTTTCACTCCACTTATACTTTTTTTCACTTAATTCTTGTTTTCTTGTTTGAATTGCAAAATATGTTTGTCCCAATGCTATTATTTCTTTTTTAGGATTATCATTCATTACAATTAAATAACATGCATATCTAGATAATTTATAATCTGCAACATTTCTTGTCGCACCTTTCACCAAATTTATCATTTTGCGTTGTACCGCAAAATGATTCTCTATGTTGAACTTACTTTTTCAGTATATTCTTTTATTTCATACATTCTATTATCTTCCTCTCTATGGACTACAAGTCTCAACATTCAATTTATTATTCTTAATTTTAAACATGATGCTTCCATCCTCGTCTGTTCTATATATTTTTGAATTATTTAAGTTTTCTAGAACTTCTTTATTTGGATGTCCATACCTATTGTTCTTTCCTACACTAATAATTGAATATTTTGGATTTATCTCATCAATAAACTCAATACTTGAACTTGTCCTACTTCCATGATGCCCTACTTTTAATACATCTATATCTGGTAAATTATATTTAGAGAGTATTTCTTTTTCAGTTGTTATAGATGCATCTCCAGTAAATAACAATTTATAACCATTTAACTCTGTATAAATTACATTACTATTATCATTTTCATTATCATATTCTTTTGTTTGTAAGAAATATAGTTTTTTATCATCAATATTCAGTTCATTAATGCAGGAATAATATTTAATCTTCTTTTTATCTAATACTTTAATTAATGCTTTTTCTAAATCATTGTATGGTCCACAGTTAAATATAACTTTTTCTACTTTAAAGTTATTCACTAAATTAACAGACTCGCCCATATGATCATAATCTCCATGAGTTAATATTAAAGTATTAAGTTTTCTTATTCCAAGAGATTTTAACATATTAATTGTTTCATGACTTATATCCTTATAATATAATCCTCCTGTATCTATTAAAATTGATTCATTATTATTATAAAGTAAACCAGAGTCTCCTTGACCTACATCAAGTGCTATAAAGAAAGATTCTTTTGTGAATAAATTTATATTAAAATGAATTACTAAGACAATAATTATTAAAAAAATAGAGTATTTTTTCTTTTTTAAAAGATCGGTAGTTACAAAAATAAATAAAATTAAATATATAATTAATATTATAAAATTCATTTTTTTTAAAATTAAGACTCCAAAAGATATATTATTTAAACTAATTGATAAAGAATTAATTAAATTTATTAAAATATAATAAAGATTATCTAAAAATGGAAATATAAAAGTAAACAAGGCTAAAGGAAATACCAAAAAATTAAAAATTGGAACAAAAATTAAATTATAAAAACTACTCAATAAATTAATGGAATAATTAAAATAAATATTAAATGGAATTGATCCCATAAATGATATTAAAGATATTTTAAATAACTTATTAAAGTAGTTTTTAGATATTTGTTCCTTATTTAAAATAAGTAAAAAACTAATATAATAAGAATATAAAAATCCTTTTTGATATATATAATTAGGATTTATCAATAAAGGAATTATTAAAGTAATAAAAAATATTTTTATTGATCCTAATTTTAATTTCTTCTTATTATTTAAAAATGAAAAAATTTTATAAAGAAAAATTCTAATTACTACAATTGGATAATCCATAAATAAAAGATATAAAAATAAATTTAACAATAAAATACTATTTGAAATTGCTATATTAATTTTAAATTTTTTTAAACATTTCAAAATAATAAAACTTAAAATGGTAATATGCATAGAACCAATTGATAACAAATGACATATTCCATTTATTTGATATGATTCGTATATATTATCTTCTAGATAAGATGTATCTCCTAATAAAAATGTTTTTAAATAAGCTTTAGACTTAAAAGTATTTAAATAATTTATTATTTTATTTTTAATTTTATAGATAATATTTTTGTTTTTATGTATTAATTCTATTTTTTCAACATTTAAAATAAAATTAATTCTATTTTGTTTTAAATATTCGTGATAATTAAAGCTATTTAAGATTGTATTATTATATGGAATTGATAAAGAACCTGTAATCTTAACATAATCACCCATTTCATATTCAAAATTATCTATATAACAAATTAGTTTTTCTTTCCCATTTAAAATAAATGAATATCCATAATTAGTTTGCTTTATTTTTTCTATTGTTCCATAAAATAAAGTTTCGTTTTCTTTATAAAAACTTTCTTTTTGAATTATTTTAAGTCTTAAAATACAATTTAAAACAGTAATAGTTAAAAATATTAAATAAAATAATTTAGACTGTAATATAATTCTTAATAGATTCAAACAAAGCGTCTCCTATTCCACTTACGTTTTTTATCTCTTCAATTGTCTTAAAAGATCCTTTTTCTTCTCGATAACTAATAATTGATTGAGCTTTACTTTCTCCAATTTTTGATAAAGTCATTAGTAATTCTTTAGATGCTGTATTAATATTTATTTTTTCACTTCCTAAATCACTTTCTTTTATATTAGCTGATTCACTAGAATCTTTATTTTCTTCTATGTTTGGTACAACTGTTGTTTCTTTACTATTTACTATACAAGCATCATTTACAACAACTTCTTTACAAATAGCATTTTTTTCTATTTCTTTTTTCCAAGTATTTTCTAAAGCTTTTATTTCTGATTTGGAATATACTATAATAACCATTTGATCTTTTAACATCATACTAAGATTTAATAAACTCGTATCAGCATTAGCATTTAATCCTCCTGCTTGATTAATTGCATCAACTACTCTTTTACCTTTTTCAATCGAATATACTCCAGGAACATTTACTTGTCCTTTAATATCTATATAATAGTATTCTACCGTTTCTTCTTCTAAAACATTTAATTCATTTTTTTCTTCCAATACATTTTCAAATACAATCTTTTCTTCTTGTTTATTCTTTTTATTAATACTTAAAAATCCTATTATTGAAATTGTTAAGATTAGAAGAAGAATAATTCCTAAAAGAAACTTCTTCTTCTGTTCAAAGATAAACATTTTTATAACATTTACTTTATCCATCCTAATATTCCCTTTCTAATAATTCCTGTTGCAAATCCTCCTAAATAAGAAAGAATTAATGCCAAAATACTAAATTTATTTTTTATATGATTAGAATCATTCGAATTACATAATAAACCATTTTCCATAAGATCATCTTCTAACACCTCCTTATTATTCAAATTACTTTCTAAAACTTTTAAATTATTACTATTTTCTGTTTTAGATAACTTAAGTTTTAAAAGTAATTCTTTTTCTTTTAAATTTGATTCTCTTTGTTCTAAGTATTTTTTAGTATTTTCTAGTTCCATTTTTTCACTAAAAATATTATTTTTTTCAAAACATCTCCTTTCTTCAACCGGTTGATAAATTCACTATATACCACTTTCACTCATGTGTCAAATTTTGTAAATTTGCATTTTGTTGACATTTTTTAAGTAATATTAAAAATTTATTATTTTAAATGTAAAAATAAAAAAATTGAAGCTCTTTTTTTCTTCAATTTTTTTAATTAGAGTTCTTTTATTTATAAAAACTAAAATAAATTTTTTTTACATTTCAATTAATTATTTATCTTCTACAACATCTATTCCTGTTAAAGATGTACTAACAATACAACCAATAGATGAATCTGTATTACTTAAAGAACAATTTTTACTTGTACCAGTTATTTTCCTTTTAGAACCAACAACACAAATACAGTATTCATACCTATCTTCTCGTTTGGTAACTTTTACAAATGTTTGATTAGGATCAGTTGAATTTGATCCTTCAAATATTCCTCCATCAGCATCTTTTTGGAATTCTTCATCAACATTTAATTCATTAAATGTATAAATACGACTACTTCCGTCAGTTAAATTCCTTCTAGCTGTTTTATCAACAGATAATAGTGCTTCAGCTTTGGAAATCATTCTTTTAGCATCTAAATAAAATGTATTTTTATTACTATTATTAATAGATGATATAACGTTTGGAATTGCAAGTCCTGATATAATTGCAAGTAATGCAATTACTGCCAATAATTCTACTAAAGTAAATCCTTTTTTATTCATTTTCAATTTTAGCAAGTTTGGTAAGAGCCTCTTTGGCTGCAAGTTGAGCAGCTTCTTTCTTACTTCTTGCTATCCCCTTTCCAAATATAATATTATCAATTTTTACAACTACTGTAAATCTTTTATCATGAGCTGGTCCTTCTTCATTTATTGTTTCATAAAAAAAGCTTTTTTTATTACTTTGAAGTGCTTCTTGAAGACTAGATTTATAATCATTAAAGAATATAACTTTAGGATCTTTTATATAAGGAACTATAATATCTAAAATGACTTCTTTTACTTTTAAAAAACCCTCTTCTAGATAAATAGCTGCCATAATAGATTCAAAAATATCAGCAACTATTGATTCTTTTATTTGACCAACCTCTCCATGTCCAACTCTTATATATTTAATAAGATCCAATTTCTTCATATATTCATATAAAGCACTTTCACAAACATAACTTGCTCGAAGTTTAGTCATTTCACCCTCTTTTTTTATAACATTTTTATATAAGTAATCACTAATAACAAGTTCTAAAACTGCATCCCCTAAAAATTCTAATCTTTCGTAATCTTGTTTTTTGTTATGTTCATTTACAAACGATGAATGTGAAAGTGCAGTTTCATATAACTTTTTATTTTTGATAACAATATTCCACTTCTTTAGAAATTCGTCCATAACCTCTCCTTTCTAACTTTACCTATTTATTATAACATTTTTTTAAAAATTTGTATATTAAACTTGATAGAATTTAAAATTAATAGTAAAATAAAGATGGTGTTGATATGAAAAAAATATGTTTATTATTTATTCTACTTAGTATTACAGGTTGTTCATTATTTAAAAAAGATAGTATGCAAAATATAAGTATTATTACAACTAATTATTCATTAGAA
Source organism: uncultured Erysipelotrichaceae bacterium (assembly GCA_902782915.1). The sequence continues at coordinate 6,769 of CACZOV010000124.1, forward strand.
TATGTAATTAGAAATTTATATGGAGATAATTCATTAGTTTCTTCAATTTATCCGGATGGTGTTGATATTGATAATTATAATCTAACTGAAAAACAAATTAAGGATTATAGCAAAAAAGATATGTTTATCTATATGGGACTTTCTAATGATTCAAATAAAGCTATTACTTTTTTAAATAAAAACAATAAAATTAAAATAATTGATGCAACTTATGGAATGCAATATAAATACACAGAAGATGAATTATGGCTGAATCCATCTAATTTATTAATGATTTCTCAAAATATTAAAAATGGTTTAGGAGAATATATTACAAGTACTTATTTACTAAAAGATATTGACTATTTATATCAAGAATTAAAAGTAAATTTATCAAGTTTGGATGCTGAATATAAAACTAGTATAGCAAATGCTAATTATAAAACAATTGTTGTTAATAGTGATGCCTTATTATATTTAGAAAAATATGATTTAAATGTCATTTCCTTAGATAAAAATAATTCAAGTTATGAAAAAAATCTTGCTCTTTTCAAAAGCTACTTAAAAAACGAAACTATTAAATATCTATTTGTTTATGAAAATATTCCTTTAGAAGATGAAATATTAAATATTGTCAATGAAAACAATGTCGAAACTCTCGGATTTAAAAATTTAAAAAATATAACAGACGATGAAAGAGAACAAGATAAAGATTATTTATCTATTATGTATCAAAATCTAGAAGAAATAAAAAAAGAATTATATAAAAATAATTAAAAGACTGAATGAATTATTTCATTACAGTCTTTTTTACTAATTCTACATCTTCATACTTTATCTTAGAATTATTATTTTCATCTTTTACATCTTGCTTATTAATTTCATTAACATGTACTTCTTCTTTTAATTCTTTTTCAAGATCTCGATCAAGCCGTTCTTTTCTTTTTAAATTTTTTAAATAAATAATTATAACATATACTAAAAAGAAAGATGGAATAATTGGTAGAATAACTAAAATAATTGCTAGAAAAATATAATCTTGTAATAAATTATTTGTAATTAAGATTTGGAAAGTTGCTATACTATATCCAAGCATCAAGCAAAACAACAATCCACAAAATAAAATTCCTAAACTACTATATACATAATCAACTACAAATTCATAATAATATGTACCTTTTTTTCTTTTATAAATTAAATAAAAAATAAAATAAAAAAGTAAAATACAAATAACTGGAATAACAGCATAATAAACTACCTCTTTTGGTAACCAAAAAAACTTTATCATATACACCACCTATTTTAATATTAACATAGAATGATATTTTTTTCTACTTATTTTTATGATCTTTTTTTATTTTTAGATTTACTTTACAATTAAGATATTATTTTAAAATTTTTTTTTAGTGTTTTAATAGCATTTTTTTCTAACCTTGATACTTGAGCTTGGCTTATACCGAGTTCCATAGCTATTTCCATTTGAGTTTTCCCAATTACATATCTTTTATCTAAAATATTTTGTTCTCTTAAAGATAAATCTTTTAGAGCTTTTCTTAAAGCAAGTTTTGTTTCTAAATCTTTTTCGTTTTTAGTATCTTCTAATTGTTCGTATAAATAAATTGTATCTCCTCCATCATTATAAATGGGAGTATCAAAACTAATAGGATCTGACATTGCTTCAATACTTGTTAATACATCAATTTCTGATACTCCAAGCTTGGATGCTATTTGCATATAACTTGGAACATACCCTAAAGAATTTGTTAGTTCATCTTTTATCATAATTGCTTTATATGCCAGATCTTTAATACTTCTTGAAACCCTAAGCATTTGATTATCTCTTAAATATCTTCTTATTTCACCACTTATCATTGGTATTGCATAAGTAGAAAGTTTAAGTCCTAAATCAACATTAAAGTTATCAATTGCTTTTATTAAACCAATTACTCCTATTTGAAATAAATCATCTAA
>CACZOV010000125.1 GCA_902782915.1 uncultured Erysipelotrichaceae bacterium
AATATAGAATATCAAATTGATGATGAGGTATATAATAAATTTATAGAAGATTTGAGGGTTAAAGTAAATGTTTCAAAACAAAAAGAAGTGTTTCGTATCTCAAATGGTAATATTTTTTATCAAAAAGGAATAAATGGTTTTATTCTAGATGAAAGTAGTTTAAAAGATGATATTTTAAATTCTTTGAAAGAAAATACTAAAGAAATATTGTTAAAAGGTAATATAGATGTTGTTTCTAATAGTCTAAGTTCTATTAATAAAAAGGTTGCTTCGTTTACAACTTATTATAATGAGTCTCAAGGAAGAGCAAAAAATATTAGAAATGCTGTTAGTAAATTAAATGGTGCAATTGTTTATTCTGGAAATACTTTTTCATTTTATAGTGCAGTTGGACCTTATAATGGATCTCGAGGATATATATTTTATGGTAAAGATGTTGGATCAGGAGTTTGTCAAGTATCAACAACAATTTATAATGATGCTTTATCTCTAAACTTGCCAATAGTATCACGTGAAAATCATGGTGATATGGTTTATTATGTAGATTATGGACTTGATGCAACTGTTTATGGAAAAAGTGTAGATATGAAGTTTAAAAATAATTCTAATTATCCAATTTATATAGAAGCAAGTGCTTCAAATGGAGTTTTAACAGTATCTTTTTGGTCAAATGAAAATATTATTAAACCAGGATATAGTTATAAAACAAGAGTAGAAAAAGTTAGTTATTTAGGATTTAAAACCTATTTAGATACATATTATAATGGAACAAAAATAGATTCAAAATATTTGAATAGTAGTTATTATGTAAAGGGAAAATAGTATGGAAGAAGAAATTAAAAATTTAAAATTGGAAATAAATGTTTTAAAAAAAAGAATAGCATCTTTAGAAGCAATTAGAAGAAGAGAAAATATTATTAAAATAATTAAATCTATTTTAATAATAGCTGCATTGATAACAATAGCAATTTATGTATATAATTGGTATACTCAAATCATGGGCGTTTATAATCAAACACAGGATTTTTTAAATGATCCTTTAAAATTTTTTAAATAATGTTCACAAAAAAAACATATTATTATCATTTTAAAGACATATTTTAATTGTACACTTGTATTATGAAAGGAGGGATAATATAGAAATAAAGATTATTGGAAGAAATAAAAAAGACTATAAAAAAGTTAAAAAAGAGCTTATTAAGATTGCTGATAGTGAAAAGATGAATATTGAAGTAAAAGAAATAAATGATAATATAAATATTAGAAAATATAAAGTACTACAAACTCCTACCTTAGTTATTAATGATGAATATAAATATGACTTAAAAAAAATTGATTATAATATTTTAAAACGGTTAGTCTTATTTTGTTCATTAGTATAAAAATTATTAGTTAATAAAATACTGTTTTAATTCAAAACAGTATTTTTGTATATGTAAATAATATTTTGATATATTTGTAAAGTTTGTGTAAAACGAATGTAAATTGTTTGTATAAATATTTTATGAAAATTTGTTTTTAAAAGTGATTATTTTTATATAAAATAAAACTCATTAGTATAAATTACCAACGAGTTTTTATTATTAAAACAAATTATATAGTGAATAATATATAAATTGATATAATATAAATGAAATTATAACTAAAATTAATGAAATTAATGATGGTTTATTTTTTCGTATTATAAGACATATTATAGATATTATAAAAAATATAATAAAAGCGGGTACTATTAAAAAATTAAGTAAAATAGATAAACCACATACAAGACATTCTGGATCATCATTATGTATATATCTTGTAAAAACTAAGTATATTGTAAATAAAAATAGTAATATAGCAAAACCAATTGAAAAAAAATTAGTGATTTCAAATTTAGATTTATTATTTAAAAAGTCTTTTTTGATGCTTGGATTATCGTTAAAATTACTTATAATTTTACCACAATTTAAACATTTATCTGCATCTTCTTTTAATTCATAACCACAATTAGAACAATATTTTTCCATTAATATATTCTCCTAATTAGGATTATAACATAAATTTTATTATTTTGTATAAACTAAATTTTCATAGTTAACTTTTTCTTTTAATTCATTTGCGTTAATCATAATATCTTGTAAATGATCAAATGATTCTTCAGTAAATTCTGTTGTTTTAGGCCAAGTATCAACAGATTTGTATCGTTCTATAACAGTTGCTAGATCAGAAATACTTGTATCTGGAAATTCATCTTTAATTATCTCAGCAATTTCTTTACTTGAATGTGAATTAACATAATCAAGTCCCATTTGTATTGCTTTAGTAAAGTTTTCTATTATTTTAGGATTTTTTTCTATATAAGATATTCTAGCATTATATGCTGTATATGGAACAATTCCACCAAGTTCACCAAGACTTGCAACAATATAGCCAAATCCTTCTTGTTCAACTAAAGTTGCACTTGGTTCAAATAAAGATACAAAGTCACCAGTTCCAGAGATAAATGCTCCTTGCATAGCAGAGAAGGCTACACTTGTATCGAGTGTTACATCAGTTTTTGGGTTAATTCCATTTTTAGTTAATATATATTCTAAGGTCATTTCAGGCATTCCACCTTGACGGCCAGCAATATAGTATTTTCCTTTTAAATCAGTAAGTTTAAAATCTTTTATATCTTTTCTTGCAACAATAAAACTTCCATCTTTTTGAGTAAGTTGAGCAAATGTTTTTAAATAATTCTTTTCTCCTTGATTATATACATAAATGGTTGCTTCAGATCCTGAAAAACCTATTTCAACATCCCCTGATAGTACAGCCGCTGTAACTTTATCTGCACCTGCTGTAAGTAATATTTCAACATCAAGACCTAAATCTTTAAAATAATTATTATGAAGTGCAACGTATTGGGGAGCATAAAAAATACTATGTGCAACTTCAGCAACTTTTACTTTTTCTAAATTATTATTTTGATTAGTATTTTTTAATAAAACACTTAAAGCAAGGACAACTATTATAATAAAAGCAATAATTGTAATTTTTGTTTTTTTCATATATCAAATTTCCTCCAATCAAGGTATTATATGAATTTATAAATAAATAGTTATATAAATCTTTAAAATAACTTTGTTTTTTTTTTAATTATTTGCTATACTAAATATGATTAATTTAAGGAGGTAATTATGGAATTAAGAGGAAGTAAAACTTATGAAAATTTACTTGCTGCATTTTCTGGTGAATCACAAGCTAGAAATAAATATACTTATTATGCAAGTAAAGCAAAAAAAGATGGATATGAGCAAATTGCAGCAATATTTGAAGAAACTGCTAATCAAGAAAAAGAACATGCTAAACTATGGTTTAAAGAACTTCATGGTGGAAGTATCCCAGAAACTTTAGATAATTTAAAAGATGCAGCTGATGGTGAAAATTATGAATGGACTGATATGTATGATGAATTTGCAAGAGTTGCAGAAGAAGAAGGATTTACAGCTATAGCTAAGAAATTTAGAGGTGTTGCTGAAGTTGAGAAAATGCATGAAGAACGTTACAGAAAATTAATTAGTAATATGGAAAATGGATTGGTATTTTCTCGTGATGGAGATACTATTTGGCAATGTCGAAACTGTGGTCATATTGTAATTGGAAAAGATGCTCCTTTAGTTTGTCCTGTATGTGCTCATCCTCAAAGCTATTTTGAAATAAAAAAAGAAAATTACTAAAATGTTTTAAAAGTAAGATTAATTCTTGCTTTTTTTGTTTGTAAAAAAAACTTAAAGATTGAAATAAATGTTGTATAAAAAGTCGAATAAAAAAGAATAGTTGATATATCTATTCTTTGCTTTCTAAAAATTTAAGGATCATTGTATTTTCTTTACTTAAATAGACAATTTCATATAAAATGTCGATTATTTTAGACTCTATTTTATTATTTTTTAAAAAAGAATATATAATATTTAAATTTTCAACACCTTCAACAGTATTATTTTTCAAATATGAATTATAATCTTGATTACTTCCAATTAATTTTCCAAACATAAAGTTTCTTGATTTATTGTTATTTGTGGTTAAAATGTAATCTCCAAGTCCTGCATAGGTATAAAAAGTTTTTTCATCTCCACCAAGTTTTTTTATAATATTTTGAATTTCTTTACTTACATCAATTAAAAATTTAACATTTGAAGAAGAATTAATATTCATACCATTTAAAATACCAGATCCAATTGCCATGATATTTTTTAATATTCCACATAATTCTACTCCTATAATATCTGTAGTTGTTTCAAGGCTTAAAAATGAAATATTTGAAAATAAATTTTTAAAATAATCTAAGCTTGTTTTATTAATTGATGCTAAAGTAAGACCAATTGGAAACTTTTCTATTACATCACTTGCAAATGATGGACCACTAATACAGCAAATTTTTGATGTTTGTAAAGTCTTTTTTATATAGTTATTTATAAAATCAATAGGATTGTTGACCATTCCTTTTGTTGCAATTAGTATTTCTTGATCTTTATAATATGGTTTTAATTCTTCGATTGTACTTTTTACAAATTTTGCAGGTACTACTAGAATTAAAACATTGCTTTCATTTGATAGTTGTTGTAAGCTGTTTGTGAATTTAATTTTGTGATCTAATTCATAATTTATAGTTTTCAAATTAGTATGATTTTTTGTTAATTCGTGATATTCTTCTTCTATTGGTGTCCACATCATTATATTTAAATTCTTTTTTTCTATTAGTGATGCTAAAGCAATTGCATATGCACCAGATCCTATAATGCCTATATTCATATTTTTCCTCTTTTCTTATCTAGAATATCATATTTTTTAAATAAATAAAACAAAATTTAAAAAAAGTTTGCGTATTGGGATATACTTATTGTATAATTTATTTAGAGTGAGGTTATATGAAAATAAATATTAAAGATTATACAAGTGTAGTTTCATTAATTAGTTCGGTTTTGTTTTTAATACTTGGGGCTGTTATGTATACTAACCCAAGTGCTGTTGTAATTTTTACAACATATATTATTGGGGGATTATTAATTCTAATTGGAGTATTTAAATGTGTAAAAAACTATTTAGATATAAAAAAGGATAATAGTATTTCATCAACTGAAATGATTGTTGGAATAGTTTTAATTGTTCTTGGAGTAGTTTGTATTTTTTTAGCTGGAGTGGTTGAAGCTTTTATTCGATTAGTAATAGGGGGATGGATTCTTATATCAGGAATTAATAGATTGATAAATTCTTTATATCTTGATAAAAAAACAAGTAAGTTTTGGATTATGCTATTTTTATCACTTATATTAATTGGTGGTGGACTTTATACAATTCTTGAAGTGAATCTTGCTTTTAAGGCAATTGGAATTGTTCTTATGATTTATTCTATTTTGGAAATAGTTGGTTATATTTTTAATAAGCGAAGTGTAACTGTTATAAAAACACAATCAGAACCAAAAGAAAAAGTGATTGAAGCTGAATTAATTGATACAAAAAAATAGAAACAATGTGAATCGTTTCTTTATTTTATCTTTCTTTGACTATAAAATCTTTTACATGCTTCTTGAAATGTTTCATTACTAACAGGAACACCACATGTCTTTAAATTTTCAATTATCTCTTGTTTATCATCATTCATTACTTCAATTATTTCTGAGTTGATATTTAATTTAAATGATGTTTGTAGTAAAGCATTTATTTGATGTATTGGAAGAGTTCTTATATTTCTTAAAGGATTTACTAACATTCTAAATTTTTTAGCATTAATTGGATCTAAAATTTGATCAGCTTTTTTTACAATTTCAGAAATATCATATACACTTAGTTTAGATAAATCAAATAAATCTATTTTTCCATCGTTATTATCTATAAATTCTATAATACTATAAATATCTTGTTGTAATTCTTCATCTTTTCTTGCTTCTTTTTGAGCTAATATATATGTGTATTCTTCATATAAATCTTCATCTTCTTTTTTTACTATATTTAAATAACGTAAAAAGATCTGTTTGGAAATTCCTTTATTGAAGCAAAAGCGAAGAATAGAGTATTTAGAATTTATAAATTCTAATACAATTTCTTTTGCGGTTGGTGAGATACCATTTATACTTGTTTTAGGTCTATCTTTTTTGTATAGATATATACCATAGTTTTCAATTTTTTTTGTTAATTTGCTAATCTCTTCTTCTTTAAAATAGTATAGTTCTGGCCTATAGTATAAAAAGTATGATAGAATGTTGTCTTTTAAATATTTAAAAGATTTTTTTGTTGATTCTAAATAACTATTGATTTCCTCATCTGAATCTAACAAAATTAAATGATCAAATATTTTAGCATATTCTGGTTTCATTTTATTGTTAAAAATATAGCTTTTTACATGATCAAAAAAACGTGTTTCTGTTAGTTTTAATCCTAGAATGTAATATTTTAAGACATTTTTCTTTTGATGATATTTCATGTAGCAAGAATAACATATATAGTCTAATTGTTGATTATTAAAATTTTCCATATAATTTCCCCCTTAAAAATCCTTAATATTATACTACATTATTAAAAAAAAAGCAAGAAAAAAAGATTTAGTTCGTTGAACCAAATCCTCCTTGTCCTCTTTCAGTATCTGGAAGTTCTTCTGCCTCAAGAAAATTTACTTGTAAAAATGGGGTAATAACTATTTGAGCAATTCTTTCATTTGGAGTGATAGTTTGAATACTTTTTGAGTGATTATAAAGGCAAACCATTATTTCACCACGATAATCAGCATCAATTACACCAACTTTATTTGCAGGTGCAAGACCTTTTTTTGTTCCAAGTGAACTTCTAGCATAGATAAGTCCTACATATCCTTTTGGAATAGCCATGGCTAAACCAGTTCTTATCATAATACTTTCACATGGTTCTATATTAATTTCAGAGTCTAATAGAGCATAAAGATCAGCACCAGCTGAATCAATTGTCCCATATGTTGGAATAGTTGCCCTTTTATCTAATTTTTTAATTTTTAATGTTTCCATAATATCTCCTTCTAATTCAATATATCATTTTTAATTGGATTTGTAAATTCAACATACAAAAGATTTTCATAAATATATGGAATTAGGTCTTCTATTTTTTCGTCTGATAACTTAATATAAGAGATTCTATCTTTTAAGACTGATTGAAACGCTTGTTCCATTTTTAACTGATTTATTGCATCTATTTTATTATTGTAAAGACAGTAAGAGTCTTTATCAGTTATTTCCTTAATAGAACCATATAAGTTTTTATCAATGTTTAGAAAATGGGATCTTATTTTTTCATCTTTTGTTTTATATAAAATAAATTCTATTCCAGTTTCTTTTTTCCATTTATTGCAAGCATTTTTTAAAGTTTTGAGTACTTTTAAGGAAAAATTTTCTATATTATTTTCTAAATTAGTTTCTATCATATATTTTGTTGCTTCATATAATCCTACATATCCAAGTGCTAAAGTAGAGTAACCATTTTTTAAAAGTTTATCAATTGGTTCTTTTTTTTCAAGTCTTGCAACTGCACCATATTGAAATTCAATTGGAGAGACATCTGATAAAGTTCCAAGTAAAGCATGATATCGACATATTAAAGCTTCATAGCAAAGTTCTAATCGGTTTTCTAAGAGAAAAAAGAATACATTTTCATCTTTTTTAGATTCTAATGCAATTTGAGCTAAATTAATTGAAACACTTCCTTGATTAAATCGTCCTTCTATTTTATATAATTTATTTTGATCTTTATAAAGTGGTAAAAATAGAGGTCCTATTGGTGCAAAAACATTTGAATCAAATAATTCTTTCATTTTTTTGACACTTAAAAAACTAGGAGTTTGACACTTTTTAAAGCATTCTATAGCAAGGTTGGTTAAGTAATTATATTTTTTTCCTTCTAAATAATTATTATCATTTAAAGTATAAATTAACTTTGGATAACAAAAATTTAGATATTCATTAGATTCATTTTTAAATCCTTTAATTCTTTGTTTTAAAATTTCTTCTATAATTAATTTAGTATAATCTATATAAGGATCAAATTCATCTAGTTCTAAGAAGAAAGTAACATCAGGGGATTTACCATTTACTGTAATTAAAGTATTTATTTGATATTCTAATAATTTAATGCCAGTATATAATTCTTCTTTTAGTTGTTCATCAACAAAAGATTTTTGAATTGATTTTTGAATTGATTTTTCAGAGATTTTTTTAATTTTATCATGACTCATTTTTAAATACTTACTTATATATTTAATATTAATTGTTTGACTATCGTATTGACTAGATGCAATTCTTGCAATAATTTGAGTTAAAAAAGTACACGCATCATTAAAACTTTTAGGTTCATCTATTTGTATTTGATTCAGGACAACACCATTTTCTAACATATCTGAAATATTTACATAATTTGATGCAAACATTGGTTGTACAAAATACTCTTCATCATGAAAATATAAAATTCCTTTTTCATGAGATTTACTTATCTCTTCTGGAAGGAGTAGTCTTTTTGTTAAATCTTTTGATACTTCTCCTGCTATTAAATCTCTTTGACTTGCAACTATAAAAGCACTTTTATCTTTTTCTTTTTGACTATTTTTTATTAATGTTAAAATAGACTCATCTATTGTATTTGCTTTTCTTATTAATTCTCTTTCATATCGATATAGCATATATGCTTTAGAAAGTTCATACTTATTTAATTCTACAAGTTTTTTTTCTATAATATCTTGAATATCTTCCACTAGAAGTCTTTTCTTTTTCATTTTTTCAATAGATTTAATTATTTTTTCAATTTCTAAATCATTTACTTGATCATATTCTTCTACATCATTATTGGCTTTTTTAATAGCTATTCTTATTTTTTCAGGATTATATTCAACAATTCTACCATCTCTTTTTACTATTTTCATAGATTTCTCCTTATAAATAATATTATAGCAAAAAGACGATAAATTAAATGGTTGCAAATGCAACATTTTTTAACTATAATAATTTTAAATTGAAGGAGAGAGAAATGAAAATAAAATCAATTTTTGATGGTATAGAAGAAAAAGAGGTAGACAAACTTTTAAAAATATTAGATGCCAAAAAGCTATCTTTTAAAAAGGATAGAACTATTGTTACAAATATAATTAATGTTAAAATGATAGGTATTCTTTTAAATGGAACTGCTAATATGGAAAGATATGATTATAATGGTAATCGTTCTATTATTGAAAAATTAAAAGAAAACTCTATATTTGGAGAAGTATTTTCTAGGCTTGGAAGTGATATTTCTGTAGTTGCAACTAGTAACTGTGAAGTATTATTTATTGAATATGATAATTTAATAAAGTGTGCTAAAAACTCTATTTTACTTAATAATATTTTTACACTATTATCAAACAAAATAGTTGATTTAAATATAAGACTTGAAATACTATCTAAGAGAAGTATAAGAGAAAAGTTATTAACATATTTTTTAATTCTTGCTAATGATAAACCAGATAGAATCTTTACAATTCCATTTACATATACAGATCTAGCAGATTATTTGTCTATAGATAGAAGTGCTATGATGCGAGAAATTAAAAATTTAAAAGAAGAGGGATTTATTAAGACAAATGGTAAACAAATTAGCTTAATTAGCTATTAAAAAAAATAGATTTGATTCTATTTTATTATAACTTTTTTTCTATTTTTTTCTTTTCCACAAAGCGAGTTCATAGATACATGAAAATATTTAGAAATTTTATATAGATTTGAAGTAGATATTTCGATAATTCCTTTTTCATATTTAGCAATGCAAGCTTGTGTAACCCCTATAATGAAAGCCATATTTTCTTGAGATAAAGTATATTTAATTCTTAATTTTTTTAAATTTTTTCCTATAATTTCAAATTGAAGACCTTTTTTTAAGTTATCGGATTTATCATTAGTAAGACCTAAAACATAATCAATTTTTAAATTAAAATAATCTGAAAACATTGATAAATATTTGAGAGGAATAATGTTAATTCCAAGTTCCCATAAAGAATAAGTAGAACGATTAACATGCAAAATATTAGCCATTTCTTTTTGACTTAAATCATGATCTTCTCTTACGTCTTTTAGTCTCTCAAAATTTATCATATTACTACCACCAAATTCATTGTTACATTTCAAGTAATAATTGTGATTATTTGCTATTTTAAGTTATAAAATTATTTTTTTGTGTTATAATACCTGGTAGAAGAGGAATGTAGTATGAAAAATTTAATTAATAAAGTAATAGATTTTAATTTATTAGAGCAAGTAAATGATTTTGATTACTTATTTAATTGTTATTATCAAAGATTAAGTTATTATAAAAAGGAGTTAGAATTATTAAGAAGAAAAAAACCATTTTCTTTTCAAAAAAAGAAATTAAGGGAATATGAAATTTTAGAAAAAGAAATTTTAGATAACATAAATGATTGTCAAAGAAAAGTAGATAAAGAATATAGTTCTTTGGAAAAAATATTAAGTAATAAAAAAATTGATCCTAATATAACACAGGAAAATTTATAATTTTTTTATCATGCAATATTTTCATAGAAAAAAGTTTACAGATATTCTTTTCTTTAAAATAAAAAAATGATATACTTTCAAGTAGAAAGAAGGTATAGTTATGGATACATTAAAACCAAAACCATTTGTAAAATGGGCTGGAGGAAAAAGACAAGTTTTAAATGAATTAAAAAAATATGTTCCAGAAAACTTTAATACTTATTATGAAGTATTTATTGGAGGAGGAGCACTTTTATTTGATTTATTACCTAAAAGTGCTGTTATTAATGATAAAAATACAGAACTTATGAATGTTTATTCATCACTTTCTAGTTATGAATCTTTTATTAAGATGTGTTCATATTTGAATACTCATGAACGAAAACATAACGAAGAGTATTATTATAAGATAAGAAATATTGATAGAGATTTAAAAAAGTATTCTAAACTATCAAATGAAGAAAAAGCAGCCCGTACTATTTATTTAAATAAAGCTTGTTTTAATGGTCTTTACAGAGTGAACAAAGAAGGATTTTTTAATGTCCCCTATAATAAAAAAGATAGAGTTTCTACATATGATGCAGAGAATCTACTTCGAGTACATACTTATCTTGTTAATAATGATGTTAAAGTTTTAAATAAAGATTATTTAGAAGTTTTAAATATGTGTCAAAAAAATGATTTTGTTTATTTAGATCCTCCCTATGATATGTTAAATAATTCATTTACTAGTTATACAGAAGAAGGTTTTTCTAAAAAGGATCAGGAAAAATTGGCCTCTAAATTTAAAGAACTGGATCAAAAAGGAGTTAAAGTAATGCTTTCTAATCATAATACGGATTTTATTAAAAAGCTTTATGATGGATATAATTTTCACGTTATAAAAGCTAAAAGAAGCATTAATTCTAAGGGAAATAAAAGAGGAAGTGTTGAAGAAGTAATTATTACAAATTATTAAAATAAGTAAATATTTCTTGTTATAAAAAAAGTTTTAATTTATACTATTATCAAGGAGGTTAATTATGGATAAAATAAAAGAAAAAATAGAAGAGATTGTAAAAAAAATACAAAATGATAAAGATTTTGCTAACAAATTTACAAAAGATCCAATTAGTTCGGTTGAGAGTGTTTTAGGAATTGATTTACCAAATGATGAAATTCAAAAAATCGTTGATGCAGTTAAGGCAAAAATAACTGTTGATAATGCTAAAGGTTTACTTGATAATGTTAAAAATTTACTTAATAAATAGTTTTTATCCACAATAATTGTGGATAATTTTTTATTTTTTTCTTTTATATTAAAAAAAATGTGTTATAATTATCTATGTGTTCCTTGTGTGGCGGAATTGGTAGACGCGCACGACTCAAAATCGTGTATCTATGATGTGTGGGTTCGACTCCCACCACAAGGACCATTATTTTGTTTTTGATTAAATACAATCAATTTTTAATTGAATTGTTTTTTTTGTGTTATTGTAAAATTTAGTTAAATATGTTATTATTAAAATGAAAAGTAGGTGGTGTGTTGAAAAGAATTAAACAATTATTTTACTTAGATAATATTGGTTGTGGTTATCTATATTTTTATATTCATTTTATTAATGAAGTCGCTTGCTTTTATTTTTTAGGAAATATAATAGGTAATCAAACATATTTATGGATAGTTGCTTTATTATATGATATTTTAGCGTTTTTACCTCAGGGAATAATTGGATATATATGTGATAAACATAAAAAAATAAATATAGATTTTATTGGTATAAGTTGTTTATGTATAGCATTATTAATTCTAGGCTTAAATTTAAAAATTAAGTATTTGTCTTTAATAATTCTATGTATCGGTAATGCTTTTATACATGTTAGTGGTGCAGAAAAAACAATAAGATGTTCAAGTGGTAAATTATCTCATAGTGCAATTTATGTTGC
>CACZOV010000126.1 GCA_902782915.1 uncultured Erysipelotrichaceae bacterium
AATCAATAAAGGAAATGAAAGATGTGTTCTTGCTCAAAAAATGTATGTTGGGAAAATAATTGATTATATAGCAATGTATTATTTTGAACTTGGTGGAGTTGATGCAATAGCATTCTCAGCTGGTGTTGGAGAAAATTCTATTCGTACAAGACTTGATATTATGGAAGGATTAAAAGTTTTAGGAATTGTTCCTGATATTGAAGCAAATAATTGTCGAGGTGAGGAGAGGCTTGTTACAACTTCTGAATCTAGTATACCATGTTATGTAATTCCAACTGATGAAGAAATTATGATTGCAAGAGATACTTATAATCTTTGTATTTAAAGGAAAAAGTATGTTTAAAGAAATATATGAGGCAATAAAAAATTTTGAAAAGATTGTTTTAGCTCGTCATGTAGGACCTGACCCTGATGCAATGTCTAGTACTATGGCTTTAAAAGATAGTATTCTTTTAACATTTCCTGAAAAGAAAGTTTATGTTGTTGGATCAGGAAGTAGTAGATTTACTTATTTTGGGAAACTAGATAAACTTGATGATATGAGTAATTCTTTATTAATTGTTTTAGATACTCCAGATATTAGAAGAATAGATGGTGTTGATCTTTCGGATTTTAAAAAGATAATTAAAATAGATCATCATCCATTAGTTGATAAGTTTGCTGATATTGAACTTATTGATGATACTATGTCTAGTGCTGCTGAACTTGTTTTAGAGTTAATTAATAATACATCACTTATTATGGATAAAAAAGTAGCTGAAAAACTTTATCTTGGAATTGTAAGTGATACAAATCGTTTTATGTATAGCTCAACAAGTAGGACATTTAATAATATTGCAAAGTTAATTAAAACATATGATATAAAAATAGATAAAATCTATGAACCATTATATCTTAGACCTTTTCAAGAAGTAAAACTTGAAGGGTATATTGGTCTTAATTTGCAAATTACTGAATATGGAGTTGCATATATTAAACTTCCAAATAATTTATTAGAAGAATTTCATGTTGATGCAGCAAGTCCTGGTAATATGATTAATAATTTTAATTTTATTGAAGAAGTACTTGTTTGGGTATTTTTTACAGAAGATATTAAAAATGAAAATATAAGAGTATCAGCACGTTCTCGGGGCCCTGTTATAAATGATACTTTATCTCAATATAATGGTGGTGGTCATAAATATGCAAGTGGTGCAAGAATTAAAACAATGGATGAATCAGAACTAATTATTAATGATTTAAATTTATTATGTAAAAAATATAAGGAAGGTGATTCTTTTGAAAATAAGTAGTGCCAAACTTGATATTATTGCTGTAAGACGTAGTCAATATCCTGAAAATGGGAAACCAGAGTTTTTACTAGTTGGACGTAGTAATGTTGGAAAAAGTAGTTTTATAAATACTTTATTAAATCAAAAGAATTTAGCTAGAACTTCTAGTCGTCCTGGAAAAACTCAAACTTTAAATTTTTATTTAGTAAATGATAATTTTTATATTGTTGATGTTCCAGGATATGGGTATGCATCAGTTAATCACGAGCAACAACGTAAAATGGGATTGATGATAGAAGAATATTTAGAAAAACGTGAAGAAATGAAAAGAGTATTTATGCTTGTTGATTTTCGTATTAAACCAACTGAAAATGATTTATTAATGTATAAATTTTTAAAGTATTATCATATTCCTGTTACCATTGTTATAACAAAATCTGATAAAGTATCATCTTCTAAAAAAGAAAGAAATTTAAAAATTATTAAAGATACCTTAAATTTAGCCGTTGGTGATAACTATATATTATTTTCAAGTGTAAATAATACAGGTCGAGAAGAAGTAATTAAAATACTAGAAAATTATGTAATTGAAACAATATTTGCTTCTAACAAAATTTTAGATTAAAAAATATTTTCAAACATTAAAGATTGCTAACTTAAAAGTTGGTAATTCTTTTTGTTTACAAAAATAATTAGTATTAATTTAAATTTTAACTTTAGATTTTTTAAGTTTTTATTACTAAAAAAAGCATAATTTTTTTTAATTTTTATGCATTTATCTTAATTATCATTTTATTTTACTATTCTATAAATATATTCTACTAATTATTTATATATTTCATTTTTTTTATCATAGCTTTTTGTTTATAAAGTAAGTCATTTGATTGTTTATTTTTATACTTTATTATTTTTTGAACATTAAAAAATCTTTTAGAAAAGTCCTCTTCATTACAATTATATTTTAATAAACATTCTTTAAAATATTTTATTTGATCAAGAAAGAGATCTTTACGAAAATGATTAATTATATTTACCATATCATTGTATGATATTTTTTTTGCCATTTTTATGTAATTCCATTCAATCAAAACTATAGGGTAAATAATATTATCATCTTCTGCCATTTTTTCCAATTCAATCATTCTTTTAATAGATATTTCATTCATTTGTATTTTTCCTCTCTTTGAGCCGTATTATATATCATTATTTATAAAAATGCAAATTTAATATCTTCTTCATTTTTCATAATTATTTTTTATGTAATTCAAATTTTTTTGTTATTATTTTTTTATTGATTTAATATTTTATGACTTTAGTTGCTTGTTTTCTATAGATTTGTTTTACATAAATTGTAATACTTTGAATATTTTAAAGGATTGCCATAATATGATTGACAAAACCTTTATTTTATTTTAAAATTATATATGACAATAGGAGGAATATATATGGGAATGGATAAAATTAAAGGTTTTTTTGGTGGGAATAACGAAAATGAAGAAAAAAATACTTTAGATATTAATGAAAATGAATTTTATGATGTAAAAAATGCTTTTTCAGAAAATTCTAAAGAAAGTAAAATGGTATTATTTG
>CACZOV010000127.1 GCA_902782915.1 uncultured Erysipelotrichaceae bacterium
TTTGTTTAAATGGCGAACATTGTTGAGATCTGGTATATATTGATGGTGATTGTATAGAAAATATGCTAAGTCATATATTAAAAATTTAAATTAAGTTTATAAGTGAGTGTGAAAAAAATGATAAATAAAAAAAACATAATAAGAATTATTACTATTATTTTGCTAGTATCAATAATACTTCGTTTTTGCCTTATTGTAATAAATTTAAATCATGATTGTACTCATGATGATAACTGTCCTATTTGTGCATTAACTGATAAATTTAAAAATGATTTAAATGAAATTACTTCAAATATTAAAGTATTAATTGTTATATTATTAATATTTCTTTCTGTAACAATTTATTTAATCGATAAAATTAGAGATAGAAATAAAAATACACTTGTAGGATTAAAGGTTGAATTAATCAATTAATATTATTTTAAAATTTAAAACAATTTTAAAAAAGGAGAAAATAAATGAAAAAAAATAAATATACGAAGGTGATAATATGGTAGATTGTTTGATTGATGGATTAATGGACACTTTAAAACTATTACCATATTTATTAGTTACATTTTTGCTGTTAGAATTTATAGAGCATAAATTTAGTAAAAAAAATCAAAAGATTTTATCAAATAATAAGAAATATGGTCCAGTTTTAGGTGGATTACTTGGTGCTTTGCCACAATGCGGTTTTAGTTCAATGTCTGCTAATTTATTTTCAGCTAGAGTTATAACCATGGGTACGCTAATAGCAGTATTTTTATCAACTAGTGACGAAATGTTGCCAATAATGATAAGTGAAAAAATTAATATTATTGTTTTAATAAAAATTATTGCATTTAAAGTAATAGTTGGAATAATTATTGGTTTCATTGTTGATCTAATATATAGAAAAAGACAAAACAATAAGAAAGAGAATATTAAAGAAATATGTGAACATGATCATTGTAGTTGTGAGCATGATGGTGTAATAATATCAAGTATAAAGCATACTTTAAAAATAGGTTTATTTATTTTAATAGCTAATTTAATAATAAACTTAATAATATATGAGGTTGGCGAAGATAATGTTTCAAATCTATTATTACAAGGTAATGTCTTAACTTATTTTATATCAAGCTTAGTTGGTTTAATCCCAAATTGTGCTGGAAGTGTTATAATTACAGAATTATATTTAGCTAATATGATAAGTATTGGTACAATGCTTGCGGGTTTATTAACAGGAAGTGGTTTGGGAATACTACTATTATTTAAAACTAATAAAGATTTGAAAGAGAATTTAATAATTTTATCAGTCATTTATTTTGTGGGGGTTATTATTGGTATTTTAGTTGATTTAATTATATAGGATCGGAGGCAAACATGGATATATTAAAAAACATCGGAATAATATTTATTTCAATATTTTTTGAGAGTTTACCGTTTTTACTTTTGGGTGCGTTTTTATCATCAATCATAGAAATTTATGTATCTAATAAACAATTGGTAAGTTTATACCTAAAAACAAAATATTAGGATCTATTGTTGGTGTATTTCTAGGATTTTCTTGCCAGCTTGTGATTGTGCAGTAATTCCTGTATCAAAAAGATTATTAAAAAAGAAAGTTCCTATTAATGTTGCTGTATCATTTATGTCAGCATCTCCAATTATTAATCTAGTAGTTATACTATCAACTTATAATGCTTTTTATAAAACTAACCCTGAAATATTTTGGTATAGATTATTATTTGGAATTATAATTGCTTTACTAATTGGAATAATAATGGGAATAATATTTGGCAAAAAGGAAGTTATTACAAATAGTTTAATTGATGATGAAGTTGGAGAATGCTTATATTGCAATAAACAAGAAGAAAAGAAAAAATAAATGATGATTGTATTATAAGACCATTATCAAAATAGTTACGCTATTGATATTAAGAAAAAATTCTTTTTTTATGATAGTATATATAGTTTAAATGTTATGAAAACGGGCGAATATTCCAATAAAAATTGATAGAAAATTGTTTTAAAATATCATATGATTGTATTTGAAAGAAGGAATGATTATGGAAATTGGAAAAAAAATTATGGCTTTAAGAAAGAAAAATGGTCTTTCACAAGAGGAACTTGCTGAAAAAGTAGGTGTTGCAAGACAAACAATTTCAAAATGGGAATTAGGTGAAACAGCACCAGATTTAAAACAAGCAAAAGAATTATCTAAAATATTTAATGTTAGTTTAGATGAATTGACTGATAACGATATAAAAAATGTTCTAGTTGAAAAAACATCTAATACAGAAAAACTAGCTGGTTTAATTTTAAAACTAATTAAATTTATAGTTGTATTTATAATAATTGCACCAATTCTTCTAATTACACTAAGAATTATTTTTAAAAATATTTATGAACATAATTCTGGAAGATTAATGAATGTTTCGATTAATTGTAATTTGCATGATAAAACATATGGTTATGAATTTGTATATTATGAAAATAATGGCCAAATTAAAGAAGCGGGTGGAGATGGGTATTTAATAAACATTACTGATGCTGACAGATATGAAGATGCTTATCAAGCATTGGATGTTATAGATGCCTATGTAAAAAACAATGGTGGAACTTGTGAAAGAAGTGAAGCTAAACCAACAAAAGATAAATAATTGGACTATTAAGATATTAGGAACTTTAGAATTAGTTCCTTTTTGCTTTATAAATATTAAGTTTAAAAGAGTGTTATTTTTATGTTAAAATGATGCTGTAATAAAAAAGTAAACCTTAGGTGTGTGTAAAAAAATTAAATAAATTGCTAATATTATTCTTGAAAAGAGGGAAAAATTATGAATCAAGAAAAAATTGGAACTTTTATTACAGAAAATAGAAAAAAACAAAATATGACACAGGAAGAACTAGCTGAAAAATTAAATGTTAGTAAAAATGCAGTTAGTAAGTGGGAAAGAGGATTAAATTTACCAGATGCTTCCATTATGCAAGAATTATGTTCTATTTTAAATATTTCTTTAAATGAATTATTTACTGGTGAATATAAAAATTTGAAAATTATAAATTTATATAAGGTATTTCAAACAAAAACAGAAAAAATAATTGCAATAGATAATATAAACTATAAATTTGAAATAAAATCGACCGCAATCACATTAACTTTAGATGATGCGTTAAGGTAGAAAAAATTAAAAAA
>CACZOV010000128.1 GCA_902782915.1 uncultured Erysipelotrichaceae bacterium
TAAAGCCTTTATTAACATCTGATATTAGTTGAAATAAATTTTGTCTTGCATTTGTAATATTTACTATCTCCATTTATAATCACCTCACTTATCTACATTATAACGTACTTTCAAATGTACGTCAAGTGTTCTAATAATATTTTATACATTTAATTAAATAAAATGCACTCAATATAATTCCAGTTACTTATATTATTAGATTTTAAATATTAGAAATCACAAAAACACCAATTAAGGTGCTTTTATAGGATTCTTATTATTTTATTATAAATATTATGTTTTACTTTTACCGAAAATTATTTTCTATTATATTTTTCTTTTGGAATTTCAAACCAAAATGTTGTACCTTTATTTTCTTCTGATATTATTCCAAATTGATAGTTATGAAGAAGAAAAATATTTTTAACAATTGAAAGTCCTATTCCTGTTCCAACTGTATTTCTTTTATATTTTTTTTCACTTTTATAGTATTTATCCCATACTTTATTTATTTCTTCTTTTTTTATACCTTTTCCTGTATCCTTGATCTCAACTCGAATATTTTTTTTGTTATTTAAAACATTAATATATACTTTTTGATCAGATCCTGTATAATTAATTGCATTTCCAATTAAATTGTAAATAACTTGCTCAAGTTTTTGTTTATCAGCATTTATAAAAAGTTGTTCATGGTAGTTAAAAATAAATTCATAGTTTTTCGTATAAGAAAATATTTTAAATCTATTTAATATAGTATTAATAAGTGCTATTAAATCAATTTTTTCTAGATTTAAAGTATCCATATTACTTTCTAATTTTGATAAACTTAAGATATCATTTACTAAAGTATTTAGTCTATCAACTTCTTCTATAATTATGTTCATATTGTTTTCATGCTTTTCTTTAGATATTTCTAAATCTCTTTCCATTTCAGCATAAGCTTTAATCATTGTAAGAGGAGTTTTTAAGTCATGAGAGACATTACTTAAGAGATCACGTCTTATTTCATCTGTTTTTTTAATTTCATTTTTAGCATAATCTAGACTTTCTCCAAGTTCTTTAATTTCTTCTATATCACTTTCAACATTAAAATTAACATTGTAGTTTCCATTAGATAACGATTTTGCTGATTTTGTTAATTTTGTAATTGGTCTACTTAAACTTCTTGATATAAAATATGCAATAATTGTTGCCATTATAATAACAATTATAGATACAAGTAAAAATTGATTTTTTAAAACATCAATTGTTGTGTCAATTGGTTCTAATGAAGTATTAATAAATAAATACTCACTATTATCTAGTTTTACTCCATAAAGAAGGGTTTTATTGTTAAATCTTGGATTAACAATTTTTAATTTAAAGGAATCACTATCACTTTGCATAAATTCTAATTTTTTAAGTAAAACTTGTTTATTATTATTAGTATCAATACATCCTTTATTATTTTGAATATTAGAATAAACTGTTTCATAATCTTCTGCTATTTCAACACAAAAATCAGTATTATAAGCAACATTTTCTAAAATACTATCTAAGCTATCTTTAAGATAATTATTCTTAATTAAATTTAAAGTACTTTTTAATTCTTTGGTTTTATAGTATTCATAGTAATTATTTAAAAGAAGAATTTGTAAAAGCCATAAGAAGAATAGAATAAGAAGCGAAAAGATACTTAAATACAAAAATATTTTTAAAATCAAACTTTTATTTTTCATAAATAAATTTGTATCCTATACTTCTAACAGTTACAATAGTATCTCGATATTTTCCAAGTTTATTTCTAAGAATTTTTATATGAGTATCAATTGTTCTATCATCACCAAAATAATCATATCCCCAAACTTTATTTAAGATTTGTTCTCTAGTAATTGCTGTATTAGGATTTTCAATAAAATATTTTAACAAGTCAAATTCTTTTGGGGTAATTGAAACTTCTTGATTATCAATAAAGACAACTCTTCCTTTAAAGTCAACTTTAATTCCTAAATATTCAAACACATCTTTTTCTTCTTTTTGATATCTTTTAGAAATAGCTTTTATTCTTGCAATTAATTCTCTTGGAGAAAATGGCTTTGTTAAATAGTCATCAATTCCAATTGAAAAACCAAATAATTTATCATATTCTTCATTTCTAGCTGATAAAACAATTGTTGGAATACTATACTTTTCTTTCATTTTTTCAAAAAAAGTATATCCATCCATCTTAGGCATCATTATGTCAAGAACTATAATATCAATAGCATCTTTTTCTAAAACATTAAGTCCATCAATTCCATTTTCTGCCTCAAATACTTTGTATCCTTCATTTAAACAGTATTCTTTTACAACATCGCGAATTAATACTTCATCATCAATAATTAACACATTCATTTAAATCACCAAATTAATTATACCTTTAAATTATGTATTTTGTGTGAAAAATATTAATTAAATTAAAAAAAGAATTACTTTCAAATAAAATCTGTACAAAATATAAAAAATATGTTATACTTGTAAGAGAATAGGAGGGTATATGAATATTAGTTATTTATTAAGTGTACTTGATTTATATTTATTAAATGAGAAAGAAAAATCTTTAGTAATAAATATTTTAGATAAAGAAAATTTAGTCAAAATAGATTTTTCATATAATATTAATTCTCCTAATAAAACTTTTTTAAAAATTGATAAAAATATATTTTTTGAAAATATTAATTATTTTTTAAATAAAATACAATCTAATTTAGAAATAAAAGAAGAGGGTATTGATAATAAAATTTATAAAGTTATATTTGACAATAATAGACAAATAAGTTTTATAAACTTTACTCAAGAAGAATTAGAAATAATTAGAAAGAGTTTTAAAACAAATACTGAATTTAATTTTGATAAAATAAATTTAAAAAAAGATGATAATAGTTTTAATAATATATTAGAAAAAAATATTAAAACTCAAACAAAGTTTTCAATGGGATTTGGAACTTATATAACTATATTTTTAACAGCAATATGGTTTTTAGATATATTTATGATCGCTTTATGGATTTTTAAAGCAATGAGGTAAATTTAAAACAATTGTTCTTTTAGA
>CACZOV010000129.1 GCA_902782915.1 uncultured Erysipelotrichaceae bacterium
TAAATGGGACGGAATAAGGGAATTGAACCCTTGAATACTAGAGCCACAATCTAGCGTGTTAACCACTTCACCAATTCCGCCAAAACATAGATATAATATCATAAAAATTTAAATATGACAATATAAATTTAATAATTTTATCTTTTTTTGCTTTTTTTTGTTTCAAAATTACCTAAATATGATAATATTATATTAGGAAAGGAGTTAAAATGAATAGAAGTGAAATTAAGGAATTAGCAAAATCTAAAATTAAAGGAAATCTTTGGAACTTACTTTGGCCAGTTCTTGTTATTAGTGCAATTGAGTCTATTTTAACAGGAATAATTTCTCCTGCTCCAACAATTGATTACACTAATTTAGAATCAATAACCGCTACAACCAATACTTCTCCAACTGCTGCTTTATTAGTGGCAATAATTAGTATAGTTTGTGGTATAGCTATGATTGCATACAAAAAATATGTACTTAATTTTGTAAGAACAGGAAAATTTGAAACACAAGAAATTTTAAATGGCATAAAAGAAAAATGGCTAAATATTATAATTTGTGAAATATTAGTAGGTATACTTGTGTTCCTTGCATCTTTAATATTTGTAATTCCAGGAATTATCTTAGCACTTGCTTATACAATGTCTACTTATTTAGTAATTGATACAAATTTAAGTGCAACAGATTCTATGAAAAAAAGTCGTGAAATGATGAAGGGTTATAAACTTGATTATTTTATCTTTGGACTTAGTTTCATTGGATGGATATTACTAGTTCCATTTACATTATTTTTACTTTTAATATGGTTAGTTCCATATATGACAGTTGCAGATGCAATTTATTATGACAAGTTAAAAGAAAAAACTGGTAATTAGGAGAATTCAAATAGAATTCTTCTTTTTTATTATATTTCATATTTAAAATATGCTATAATATAAATCTCTCAGGAGGAATTATGAACAATAAATTAAATGAAGAAGTTGCATTAGAATTATTAATAAAAGATCAAATTAAAGAAAGAAGTGATCTAAAAAAAACTGAAAACCGATGGATTTTACATAGTATTTATGTAGGTCTTGCTGCAAGAAGAATTGCTTTTAAATTAGGACTTGATTCAGGTTATGCAATGGCACTTGGTTTTATTCATGATATAGGAAGAAAAATTGATCACTTTAATCATCCTATAGAAGGATATAATTATTTAATAAAACTTGGTTATGTAGAAGAAGCTAAAATTAGTTTAACACATAGTTTTGTTGATAACCAAATTGAAAATACAGCTGGAGGTGGACCAAAAGATTTGGATAGTTATAACTTCATAAATGACTTTTTAATTAAAAATCCACCTACTTTATATGATAATATTATACAATTATGTGATCTATTTTGCCTAGAAACAGGATTTACAACAATAGAAAAAAGATTACTTGATCTATGTTTTAGAAAAGGAATTTATAGTAATTCTTATTTACATTTTCAAAATGTAACAAAACTAAAAGAAAAGCTTGAAAGTAAAATGAAATGTAATCTATATGACCTATTTCCAGAAATAGAAAAAGATGATCTAAATAGTCAATATCAAGATAAAGAAAAATTAATTGATATATTAAAAGATAATCAAAAGATAAAATGTAAAAATTAATAAAAAGAAATCTAATTACTGATTTCTTTTACTTTACTAACTTTTTTGCAATTTCTTCTTCTAATTTATTATTTTGACTATTAATATAATTAGAAGTATCAACTATTTCTTTTTCAAGATCATATATATCTTTATCAGTTGGTTTATTAAAATAGCAAATATCTAGAGAATGCATATTTAAAACATCTGAAAATCTTCTTAAAGGACTTGTAATATGTGAATACATTGGGACATTTAATTTTTCATGACCAATATTATCCTTTGTATAAAAAGATCGCATTAAGAATTGTTCTAATTTTAAAATTTCATCTTTAGACATCAAAGCTATTATTTTTTCATCTATTTTTTTTATTTTATTACAGCGATACATATAAGGATATCCAAATTCACTCATATATTTAGCAGTCATATAGCCAGTTAAAATCATTGAATATGATACTAAGTTTTCTGCAAAATTACTAATTTTAGCACTTCAAAATATTTCTCTTATCTTATGATCTTCGTATACTCTGATATCTCTAAACAGTGTTTTTAAATAGTTAACTATTAAATCATAATTTGCTAAATTTTCATCTTCTATCTTGCTTTTTCCACCCTTTTCATATAATTCATTCATATCATCATATGTTAACCTTCTATTAACCCTTATAGTACTATTCAAAAAATAATAATTAACAATATTACCATGCGGATCAAATTCATAACAAAAAGTTTTAGTATAACGATTTCTATCTTGTAAAAGAGACAGCTTATCATAAGATAAATCATCAGGAAGCATAGGAATACTATCGTCTTCTAAATAAATAGTTTCTCCCTTTAGTTTAGCTTTTTTCATAACTTCTGATTCATAAGGATATAAAACTAAAGGATCAGCTATATGAACTTTTAATAAAATATGTCCATTTTCCAGTTTTTTTATAGATAATCCATCATCTAATACTTTAGAATCAGAATCATCTATTGTAATAATATATTCTTCATTTTGTTCACATCTATTTAAATCTTCTTTTAATACTATTTCATGTTCAATTAATTCTGTAATAATAACATTTAAATTACAACAAACTCTTTCAAATATTTTTCGATCGATAACATCAATATTCTGAATTTGCCTTTTATATATTTTTCGCATTTTATAAATGAGATCTCTGTATTCTTTTTGCTTTTTATAACTTAATTTTTGATATACTCTTTCTAAATAATTAGATACTTTTAGTAAATAAGAATAATCATTGGCTGAATCATAATTAAAAATAGCATCCTCTATTAATTTTATAAAACATAAAAAACAAGAGTCTAAATTAAGATTTAAAGCCTTTATACAAGAATTTATATTTGTAGTATCATCAATAATTCTTTTAAAACTTAAAATACTCTTGTTCATATTACTCACTCCTTCTATTAATTCCAATTAAAGTTACTTCCGAACTTAAAAAATTTATTCTTTCCATTATTCTTCGAGCTTTTACTTTATCACTACTAGATGAAGTTATTTGTAAATGATTTTCTAGTTCTTTTAAACTTAAATTAGATGTAAAAAATATTGGTAATTTATAATCCATTCTATATTGTAAAATACTACCTAATATTTCATCCCTTGCCCAATCGGTTAATTTTTCGGCACCTATATCATCAATACAAAGTAATGGTACTTTTTTTATATTATCAAAAAGAGAATTATAAGAATCACTTCCAAAACTATTTTTAATTTTTCTTAAAAACTCTGGAAAATAAACAATAGCACTTTGATAATTAAATTTTGCAAGTTCGTTAAATAAGGCTGCAATTAAATAAGACTTACCAGAACCAAAATTACCAGATAAATATATTCCTTTAGATATTTCTTCTTTTTTATAGGAATCGTAAAAAGATTTAATTTTCTTTATTATTTCAATTCTTGATGCATCATCTTTATAAATATTTTTAAAACTAGCTCCTTTTAAAACAGGAGGAATTTCATAAAAATAGACATTTTGTAAATACTCATTTTTTTTATCCATTTCCTCTTTCTTTTTACATTCAAAATAAGAAAAAGTCAAAGAATTATTTAAAACCTTAGGAGTATAACAATACCCCTTCATACTATTTTTACATGATAGTAACGATTTACAATTTTTACAATTTAAATATTCCCTAGTAGCATCTTGTAATTTGGATGTATATTTTATTAAAATATCTGTAGGTATATCTATAGTACTAATTAATTCTTTAAAATTAGGATCATCCAAAGCTTTTTTAAAATTTATTTTTAATAAATTATTATCTTGCTTTTTTAAAGTTAATTTTTCCATAGTACCTCCTAATAAATTGTATTTTTATAGTCATTTAATAACTTTTTACAATCAAGGTTATCTATTTGAATTAATTTAACAACATCTTTTCTTTTACCATTTAAAAAATCATAAATAAGAGAGTCTCTAAAACCTATATTATTTACTTCATTTCTAGCTGTTGAAAAATATACTTCTTTAATATTAGACCATATAATTGCAGATAAACACATTGGACAAGGTTCACTAGTTGAATATATGCAACAACCAGATAAATCATATGTATTTATAGTTCTACAAGCATCCCTTATAGCAATTATTTCTGCATGAGCGGTTGGATCATTATTTAATAAAACTTTATTATTACCATGTCCAATAACTCTTCCTTTTTTATCTACTACAACAGCTCCAAATGGACCACCTTCTTGATTATTAACTCCAATTCTTGCTACAGAAACTGCATCTTCTAAATAATTATTCATACTATACCAACCTCATAAATACTATAACACTTCTACTGTTCAAAGTAAATTTATTGAGAAAAATTTGACTAAAATTTTACTAAAAAAGATGATAATAAACTATCATCTAATCTTCATAATTTAAATTTTTAAGTTCAGGAAGAACAAATTTACCATTTTTTCTAACTAATACATCATCAAGATATACTTCTCCTCCACCATATTCTTCTCTTTGAATTAAAACCATATCAAAATGAATATTAGATTTATTTCCATTATCACATTCAAGATAAGCACTTCCAGGTGTAAAATGAATACTTCCAGCTATTTTTTCATCGAATAAAATATCTCCCATTGGATTCATTATTTTAGGATTTAGACCAAATGAAAATTCTCCAACATAACAACTTCCTTCATCTGTTTTAAATAATTCCTTTAATTTATCTTCAAACTCTCTGGCATGACATTCAATTATCTTTCCATCTTTAAAAGTTAAACTTACATCATGAAATATATATCCATTATATGGACTTGGTGTATTGTAAGTAATAGTTCCATTAACTGAATTTTTAACTGGAGCAGTAAATACCTCTCCATCTGGGATATTAGATTCTCCAGCACATATAATCGCTGGAAGGCCCTTAATACTAAACGTTATATCAGTCCCTTTTGATACTATTCTTACTTTATCTGTTTTTTCCATTAATTCCTTTAACGGTTTCATATCTTCATACATCTTATTATAATCAACTGTCATTACATCTAATGAAAAATTTAAGAATTCATCATATGTCATTTTGGCTTTATATGCATCTACTATAGTTGGATAATTTAATAAAACCCAACGTTTTTCATTAACAAGTACATCTTTATATGGTTTTAATTTTTCTTTTAATTTATTATTTAATTCACTATCAGTCTTTCTATCAAAATAATCACTTAAATTAGAATGAATCTGAATAAAAGAATCATATTCATCAACTTCAAACTTTAAAATACTTTTCCTATTTTCAATAATACTATCATTTAAATTTCTTTTTACTAATTCTTCTAATTCTGGATCAATATATTTAACAGTCGGAATTCCCTTATTTTTTAAAACTTCTTTTACTAAATATTTAATTAATTCTCTAGCTTCATTACTTTGATAAGTAATTAATACTTTATCATTAGTTTTTACCTTAATACTATGATTTACAATAATTTCACTTAATTTTTTTAATCTTTCCATCTTAACATTCCCACCTTTCTTACATAAAATATCATGGAAAGGAGTATTTCATGTATACTAATTATAATATACCACAAAATAGAAATTTTAATCATAGAAATTTTTATAGACCAAATCCTCCAATGAGACCAGACTTTAATAATAATGATCGCTTCTTTGGAGGTGGATTTTTAGGACCATTTCTTCTTGGGGGAGCTACTGGTTACCTACTTGGTAGACCTAATTATTATAATCAAGGACCAATTCCAGTTTATTTTCCTAATGGAGGATCTATAGGATTTCCAATAAGATATTTTTAAAAGACGTCCTAAAACGTCTTTTTCTTTACTTTAAAATTTTTGGTTTCTTTTACTCCCATATTTCTTTCATAATTAATCTTTTGAATAACAAGTGGTAACCAATAAGGATCCCAATTAATAATAACTCTTTGTCTATCATCTTTATCATCTTCTAAATCCTTAATATAGCCCATTTCTAAATAAGCTGGAATAACATTTCCTCCATGTTCTTTAAAATCGCATCTAACACTACTACTATCATCTAATAAATAAAAGCACTTTGCACAACTTGGAGGTAAATTTAAAGTTTCAAGAACAAGTAAAAATTTACTATTAAAAGTTCTATTTTCAATACCTAATGTATATGATTCTGCAAAAACTGGAGTTGTAATTATTCCATCAATAAATGATTCACCATTTTCCATAAAATAATTATAATAAACTAACTCTTTTATACGTGCTTCCCTTTCTGGATTTCTATGAGATACAAAGAAGATAAACGTATTTTCATTTCTATTTTTAAAAAGCTCTAATAAAGTTTCCTTTACATTGGTATATAAATTAAATTCATTATGAATATCAAAATAATCAATTGAATCAAGATATGGTCCATAATCTTCTAATATCTGATTTCTCAAATCCCTGTGTCGGCGTTTAAAGTTTTCTTGATCTGCAAAAAATGGATGAGAATTATAATATTCCATCAAAAATTTTTGAGAAGCTTTATAATTAATTCTTTCTATTTGCCTTTCTGTTGCTTGAGTTGATTTATTAATAGTATCATCAATATCAATTAAAATAATAATAGGTTCTTCTCCTCTTGCAATACAATTATGAATTTTTTTTGAAGATAATTCTATTTTTCTTCGATTATACTCTTTTATATCATTAAATATTTCTTTCATAAAATCCCCCAAATACATAATATTTAAAATATATAGCCAATTATATCATCTTTTAATAAATTATAAAACCCAAAAGTGTCAACTCGCTATTTATTAAATAAATAAGACATAGTACTCTACAAGTGCTATGATTATATCACTTTTCACCCAATTTGTCAAATTTCGTACAAAAAAAACTTAATCATTCAAAAATTCATGAATTAAGTTTTTTACATTTTCTACTTTTTCATCAATAAATTCAGTTGCTTCAATAACTTTCAAATTTTTATGACTTTTCCAAGCATCATTAGTTCTTTTGTCAAGTCCCACAGCTTCTTCTGCATCTTCAAACCTTGCAGAATTTGTACTCGTATTGTATTTAGTTTTTATATCTGTTGCAACAGTCACCATATGAATAACCATATCATATTGTTGTCCTAATTCTTCTTCTTTTAAATTATTCTTTTCTAACAGTTTAGTAAACAATTCTTGACCTAAATAAGCTTTACTATCTAGTATACCACGATCTGATAATATAATACATTCAGTTTCTTCTGGAAGTTTTTTTATAATATCAAAGTATCTTTTTTCTTTATATAGTTGTAAATTCAAAATTTCATTTTGAAAATCAAAAACAGGAATACTATTTTTTCCAAAAGGCTTAATTCCACCATTAATAAGTTCTGTTGCACATTCGTTTAATAGTAAAACATGATATCCAAGATTTTCCAAATCTTCCTTTACGCACGTAATAGTTGTTGTTTTACCAGCACAAGGTCCACCAGTTAAAACAATATTTGCTTTCAATTTACCCATACTACAATACTCCAATTCCTAAAGTCATTTCATTAATATTATAATATTAATTTCTTGATTGTCAAGAAATTTATTAATTATAAATTTTATAACTTATTTTTAAGATCTTTTTATTTATTAATTTTTTCATCAATTATTTCTGCATCAACAATATTATCCTTTTTATCGCTAAATTTATTTTTAGCTATCTTTCCCTTAGTTTCTACATATATTTTATATAAATAGTATAAAACGATCAAAACAATAACAATTGGCAATAAAAAGATAAATAGTCTAGCAACAACATATACTATTAAACCAACAATTAGTATATTTAAAATAATTCTTATTGCTTTTTCTAAATTATTATTCATATTTTTCTCCTTTAACATGAATTATATCATAACTTAAGTATTTTTCCTATTTTTTTATTAATAACCATTAATACTCTCTTAAAATATATTTCAAACATTACAACAATTTACAATTTTATTTACAAATAACTTATTATAATTTAAAATAAATTTACAATTAATTAAAAATTCAAATTTAACCCTAAAATTCATATAAAAACATATAAGATGATTAAAATTCGACATTTACCTTGACACTTTTTAATAAGTAAAATATCATCATTTTTACATTTTATCTAAAATATTTAAAAAATCCTTAGGAATATCATCTTCAAATTCTAAAACTTCATTTGTTATAGGATGATTAAATTTCAAATAGTAGGCATGAAGATACATTCTTTTAAAAGAATTCTTTGGTCCATATTTTTTATCACCTAAAATTGGGGTACCAATATCATTCATGTGAACTCTAATTTGATTTTTCTTTCCTGTTTTAATATTTATATCAAGCAAAGTATAATTAGCTGTTTCTAATACTTTTCTATAATTAGTAATTGCAAGAGATCCATCTTTTGATTTAGTTGAATAAACTAAATTAGTCTTTGTTTCTTTTAAATATGATTTAATAGTACCTTGATCATGTTCTATTTTACCATTTACAATTGCAATATATTTTCTATTAACCTTATCCCAATTGTTCTGTAAAGTATTTTTTGCTTTAATACTTTTTGCAAATACAATAAGGCCTGATGTATCATAATCTAATCTATGAACAATAAAAACTTTATTATTTTTATTTTTTCTTTTTAAGTATAAATAGATTTTATGATATAAAGTATTTTCATTTTCTTTTTCATTTGCAATTGTTAACATATGATATGGTTTATTAACAATTAAAATATATTTATCTTCATAGATTATTTTTAATTTATCTTTCTTCATTTGCTAGTACCCTTTTTATAGCATTTATAACAGCAATTCTACCATATGTATAAGTAAGGCCTCCCTGAAGATATGCAATATATGGTTCTCTAATTGGTCCATCGCATGATATTTCTATGCTACTTCCTTGAGTAAAACTTCCACTTGCCATTATAATTTTATCAGAATAACCTGGCATACAATCAGGAATTGGTTTTATATAATTATCAATGGCACTATACTCCTGAATACCTTCAACAAAATTAATTAATTTGTAAGGATTATTAAAAATAATACCTAAAACAATATCTGATCTTACTTCTTGATAATTAGGATTTGTAGAAAAGCCTAATTTTTCAAGTAATAAACTTGCAAAAATATTAGTTTTTATACTACTTGCAACAACCGATGGAGCCATATACAATCCCTGTAATATTTGCTTATTCATACTAAGACTTGGACCAACCTCACTACCTTGTCCTGGAACAGTTAAACGCTCAGCAACAAGTTCAACTAAATCACTTCTTCCTGCAACATAAGCACCATTTGGAGCTATTCCTCCTCCTAAATTTTTTATTAAAGAACCTACCATTATATCACATCCAATTTCTTTAGACGTTGGAGTTAAATAATCTGTCATTTCAGAATAACAATTATCAATCATAATAATAATATCTTTATTTATATTTTTAATAAATGAAACAATTTTTTGTATTTCAACTATAGAAATAGACTTTCTATCAGAATAGCCTCTACTTCTTTGAATTTCAATAACTTTAACTTTATTATTTTTTAAATATTTTTCTATCTTTTCATAATCAAAATTATTATTTTTTAAATTAATATAATCAAACTTAATACCAAATGAATTTAAAGAACTAGCATTTTTCTTTATACCAATTACTTCATCTAGTGTATCATATGGTTTTCCTGTTATTGATAACAAAGTATCATTTGGTCTTAAAAGTCCAAATAATGTAACTGTTAAAGCATGTGTTCCTGAAATAAATTGACTACGTACTAATGCATTTTCAGAATCTAACACATATGCAAATATTTTATCAATTTTATCTCTTCCTACATCACCATATCCATATCCTGTTGTTCCATAAAAATCAGTTTCCGATAACTGATATTTTTTAAATGCTTCAATTATTTTATTACTATAGTATTCTTCTATTTTATCTATCAAATTAAACCTATTATCACTTATTAATTGTTCATCAACCTCTTTTATCAATTTATTTAAATCAATCTTCATCACGATCATCCTCTATTCTTATTACACATCCACTTTCAATATTTTTATCCACAATAGTGTTAATAATTTTTTTTACTACTTTTTCTTTAGAGATTAATTTCCTTTGACCTATTCTTATAAGCTCACTTTGTAAATATTCACTATTCATTTCAAGGGTAGACTCTGTATCTACCCAATTGGGTGCAATAGCAATCACTCTAGTATTATTTAAAATCAAACTCAAAGACTTAGTTAATTGAATAATTCCTGCTTTACTAACAGCATAATCAATATTGTATAAACTATATGTATCTATCCCATCAGTTGAAGACATATTAATTATAATTCCATTTTTATTAATTATTTTACTAGCATACTTTGACATCAAAAAAGTTCCCACAATATTAACTTCTAAAACGTCCATAAATTCCTTTTTAGTCTTATCCTCTATTAAATTATCCATCGAAAGAGAAGCATTATTAACTAAAACATCAATTTTACCTATTTCTTTATAAAAATTTAATATAACATCCTTAATTTCTTTTTCACTTTTTAAATCACATTTTTGAATAAAACATTTTACTCTATATGTATTAATAATATTTTTTTGTAATTTTTCACATAATTTTTTATTTGTATTATAAGTTAAAAATAAATCATAACCTAATTCGGCCATTTTTAAAGCTAAACAATTACCAATTCCTATACTTGCACCAGTGATCAAACAATTCATACATACCTCTTTATTTCGTACTTATAATATCACATTTTAATAAATTTATCAATATTAATTTTATTTGCACAAAAAAAGCATTTTTAAAGTTAAACTGCTCTAAAAACACTTATAAAAATTCAAGTATTTTTTTTTATTTTATATTTATTTTAAATCACAACTAGAAATTGGATTTAATAACAAATCACTAAATCGATTATCTAAATATGCATAATACCCGCTACTAGCAATCATAGCAGCATTATCTGTAGCATATTTAATACTTGGAAATATGTAATTAATATTATTTTCTTCACACAATTTTTGAAACTTATTCCTAATACCACTATTAGCAGCAACTCCTCCTGCTAAAATTAAATTCTTAACCTTATATTCATTTAATGCTTTCATTGTTTTTGTAGTTAGTGATTCAATAACTACTTTTTGAAATGAACAAGCAAGATCTTCTTTTCGAATTTTTTTCCCTCTTTGTTCTTCATTATGAACTAAATTAATAACCGCACTTTTTAAACCACTAAAACTAAAATTATAGCTATCATCATGCAAAGGAATTGGTAACTCATATGTATTTTTACCTAAGGATGATAATTTATCAATAACAGGTCCTCCAGGATAATTGACTCCAATTACTCTACCAACCTTATCATAACACTCTCCAATAGCATCATCAAGAGTACCACCAAGCTTTTGAAAACTATAATCCTTTTCCATTAATATAAGTTCGGTATGACCACCACTAATTACTAAAGCTATTAAAGGAAATTGCAATCTTTTCACTAAATTATTAGCGTATATATGACCTGAAATGTGATGAACTGGAATCAAAGGCTTATTATATAAAAATGATAAAGTTTTAGCACATTCTACTCCAACAAGAAGACTACCAATTAATCCAGGTCCATACGTTACTGCAATAGCAGTAATTTCATTCATTGTCATATGAGCCTTTTCAAGACATTCTTCTAATACAAAAGTAATATTTTTAATATGAGATCTACTTGCAATCTCCGGAACAACCCCACCATAATGCTTATGAATATCTATTTGACTAGAAATTACAGTTGCGATTTCTTCTATACCATTTTTTACAATAGAAAAACTTGTTTCATCACAGCTTGTTTCGATTCCGAGGATATATATATTGTCTTCATTTAAATTTTTTTTCATAAGTATACCATCTACTTTTCCATAATAATTT
This sequence comes from uncultured Erysipelotrichaceae bacterium, assembly GCA_902782915.1. The sequence goes on from CACZOV010000129.1 coordinate 11,995, forward strand.
TTTCTAATACTAACTTCTTGAAATCCATTTTTTTTATATAAATAAATTGCTTTAGCATTATCTTGCCGAACTTCTAATGTAATGTTTTTTATATTATTGCAACAAGAATAATTAAGTAATTTTTCTAGTAATTTTGAACCAATATGTTGATTTTGAAAAAATTCTAACACATTAAAGTTTGCAATTTCTATTCTGTCATATATTTCATAAAATTCCAAAAAAGCAACAACACTATTGTTAATTAAATATAAATAAAACTTAACATATGGATTGTTTTTATATTCATTTATAATATCGCCACGCAAAAAAACATTTGAAAATTTTTCTTCTATTTCAGAGATATATTTTAAATCTTTATTCTGTAATTCTATTATCATAATTTATACTACCTAAATTTTCTTCTGCTTCGGTTAATTTTAAATATACTGGATTTACAAAATGTGGATTTGTACTTGCTCTATCTTTAACTTTATTTATAATTTTTGAAATATCGGGATCATAGCTTATACTATCTGATAATTCTAATTTAGAATCATTTGTAATAAACACATATTCTTTCTTTAATGAATCTAAATATTTTTTTAATTCCTGTAAGGAAATATATTGATTTTCTAAAAGTATATTAGATTCATCGTAAACACCAGAATACACATAACCCCTTCTTGCATCAATAACAGGAACTTTATATTTTGATGTATTAATACTATAAGCCATTGCTTCCAAACTAGTAATAGGAATGATCTCTTTTTTTAACATTAAAGCAAAGGTTTTAGCAAAAGTCATTCCAATACGAATGCCTGTAAATGATCCAGGACCAGATACTACTATAATCTTATCAATTTCATTTGGTTTTATAGCAATTTTTTCAAACATTTTTTGAATTTCATATAATGAGTATTTAGACATGTCTTTTCCTAAATTTTTCTTAATAAAGGCCTTTAAAACTCCATTAGATAAAATTCCTGAATATAGATAATTTGAAGATGTATCTATATAGAAATAATTCATGCAACTGCCTCACAGATATCTTCATATTTTTTACCATACGGAATTAGAACTATAATTCTTGTGTTTTCATCAATTATTTTAATTTTAATATCAAGTCTCTCACTTGGAAGTTGATCCTTAATCATATCAGCCCATTCAATGAGAGTAACTCCACCTTTTTCATAATAATCTTCAATTCCTAAATCTTCATTAACATCATCAAGTCTATATACATCCATATGGTATAAAGGAATTTCACCGTTTTGATATTCTTTTATTATATTAAATGTCGGCGAAGTAATATCTTCTTCTATTCCTAAAGCATTTGCAAAAGCCTTAACAAATACTGTTTTACCACTTCCTAAATCCCCCATTAAGCAAATTACCATATTTTGAAATTTCTCTGATTCTATATTTTCTGCAAGTAATGCAGTATCATGTTCATTTAAAGATGTAATTTTATATTCCATTTTTCGTCACCTAATTCATTATACAAAAAAAAAATATGTTAGACAACACATTTCTGCCAATTTTAACAAAGTTTTTTCGACAATATTTGATTTATATTATCTTTCTGATATATATATTTTAACTATTAAAAGCACATTATAATCATATGCATTATATCATAAATTATTTTTATATAAAAAAAAATCTTTGCGATGTCCTATTTTAGCCTTAACAACTATCGTCGGCGTTGAAGAGCTTAACTTCTGTGTTCGGGATGGGAACAGGTGTACCCTCTTCGCTATAATCACAAAGAAAATA
>CACZOV010000130.1 GCA_902782915.1 uncultured Erysipelotrichaceae bacterium
AGTATATTAGAGAAAGACTATTGAGATACTGTGAACTTGATACTTATGCCATGGTTAAAATTTATGAAAAACTATTAGAAGTTATAGAAGAAAAATAAAAAATATTTCTAGTTATTTAGAAATATTTTTTAATATTTTAGTAATTTGTTTATGTTCTAATTTTTCTTTTTCTTTTAAAAGTTCTTTTTGGATTTCTTCTTTTGAATTTTCTTTTAATCTATAAAGTATATTTAATAACTCTTGTCTTTTTTTAGTAAGTTGTAAATCTTCTTGTTCATGTAAATTTATTCCGTTATAAATAATTATTGGAGAGTTTATTTTTGCATTTAGATCTCTATTACTATTTTCAATCATTATTCCACGTTTTGCAATTATAGAACTATCTTTTAAATCAATGCTTTTTGAATCTAAATAAATTTCATTAGCTTTTAATTCAGATTGATTTTTAAGAACAGTTTGATTTGCTTTAATAAATAATGATCCATCTCCTAACACTTTGATTATACTTTTATTAAGCTCTAATGTATCAACATCTATATTTATTCCAAGTGTTTTATCAAAGATTAAATTAGATGCATCAAAGTAATCGTTTTTAAAAACTAAAGATTGAATTTTTCTTCCATATAAAAATGTTTTATCATAAAAATTGCCAATATATTTATTATTTTCAAAAGTAACTTTATCAGCTGAATAAATTCTAATATTTCTCCTAAAAATACATTCTCTAAATATAATATTAGATCCAACTGCTGAAATATTTAATTCTCGATCAAATACCATATCTTGAAAAATATAATTAATTGGTTTTTCTATATCAATATCATATTTTTTAATCATTTCAATTTCATATAATGATAAATCTTCGTGAGTTAGTTTAAGAGAATATAAAAATGGATCTCTTGAATTTCTATTTTTAATTTTATTTTTACTAGCATAGCAAATAATATTGTCATCTTGCATAACTACTTTTCCAAGGTTTCCTGTAAGTTCTTGTAAAAACATATTTTTTTTCTTCTCGTAAATTTTATTTTTTAACTTTTTAATTTTTTCGTTCATACAAACTCCTTAATAAATTGATGTTTTATATTCTAGCATTTATAGTATTTGAAATCAATAGTTATTTAAAATTTTTTTTATTATAATAGATAAAGTATAAATGATATTAAATGATATAAAATACAAAATAAGCATTAGAAGTGGATTTAGTATTTGAAGATTCATAGAAGTTAAAGAACTTGCAATATTTTCAAAAATAGGAATTCCTCCAAGATTTAAATATAGCATAAAATCATAATTGTATATAAAGTCAATTGGAATAATAAATAAAGATATTATAATATGAAAAATATATCCTTTTATTACCATATTATAATTTAAATCTATATATTTAGTAACTATTAATAAAAGTCCTAAAAAGACCATTAAAAAATGCCATATCATTGAGTAAAATGCTCCAAAAGATAGAAATGGATAATATTTAAATGCATTTAAAAAGAGCATTGTAGCTATGCCACCGACAATTCCTCCAGTTGCAATCCAACATTCAGCATATTTTTTAATTCTTCCTTTACAAAAACCAGCTATTAAAGATGCCCACATAATAATAGAACAAGTATCAAATGGTAATAATCCAGTATTAAAAGATCCTGTTAATTTAATATCAAAAATACTTTCCCAGGAAGTTTTAGTAATATATAGTATTATCATAAAAATACTAGTAAATTTTATTATTTTTAAAACTCTTTTTTTGCTTTCTTTTCTTAAAATAATTAATAATATAAATAATAAGATGACAGATATTATTAAATATAGATATTGAGGAAAAGATCCATAGTCTTGTCCTGTATAATTTGAAATATTATATTTGTAATCAAAAAAATTATAATTTCCATGAAACATAAAATACCATCCTTTTATTAAATTCATAAATATTATATCACAATAAAATAATAATTTAATTATTATTAATTAAAAAAACTCGAACTATTGTCCGAGTAAATAACATATGGTACGGACAAATAGTATATCCGAAACTTTAGGAATAGTTGATAAACAACTAATCACTAAATACATTTTACCATAGGTATTAT
>CACZOV010000131.1 GCA_902782915.1 uncultured Erysipelotrichaceae bacterium
AAACCATCTCTTACATCAGGAATAGCACGATCTTGAATAATTGCTTTTGCATATCTTGAAAATCTATCTTCCATGATTTCTTCTAATGTTGTATCATATATTTTTTTTATTAATTCATTCATTTTGTCACTTCCTTAATTATTTTTTTAGTTTGTTATGTGACTAAGGTAATATTTATTAATATTATTTACCTATTACATAATTATCTTCAAGAGAAAATTCAATATTTTCTTCGATCCATTCTTTTCTTGGTTCTACTTTATCTCCCATTAAAACACTTACGCGTTTTTCGGCTAGTAATGCATCAGTTATTGTTACTTTAATTAAACTTCTTGTATCAGGATTCATTGTCGTTTCCCAAAGTTGAGTTGCATTCATTTCACCAAGTCCTTTATATCTTTGAACATTTGTTGCTTTAGATTTTTCTTTATCCATTATAACTTGTTTCTCATCATCATCCCATGCATAAAATGTTTTTTTAGTTCCATAATCTATTTTATATAGAGGAGGAAGTGCTATAAAAAGTCTTCCTGTTTCAATTAAACCTCGCATATAACGATAAAAAAATGTAAGTAAAAGTATTTGAATATGAGCTCCATCATCATCAGCATCGGTCATAATAATGATTTTATCATAGTTTGAATCATCAGCAACAAAATCTGATCCTACTCCAGCTCCAATTGTATGAATAATTGTATTAATTTCTTCATTTTTGAATAATTCTTCCATTCTAGTTTTTTCAGTATTTAAAACTTTTCCCCTTAAAGGTAATATTGCTTGAAAAGTTCTATCCCTTCCACTTTTAGCAGATCCTCCTGCCGAATCTCCCTCAACTAAATATAATTCATTTTTTTTAGGATTCTTGTATCCTGCTGGAGCAAGTTTTCCACTTAAAAGTTTTTCTTTTTTATCACGATTTTTGCCATTTCTTGCTTCATCTCTTGCTCTACGGGCTGCTTCTCTTGCAATTTTACTTTTTACCATTTTATCTAAAATACTTACTGCAACTGCCTTATTTTCTTCTAAAAAGAATTGGAGTTTTTCAGTAACCATTGATTCAACTGCAGGACGAGCTTCTGGTGTTCCTAATTTCCCTTTGGTTTGTCCTTCAAATTGTAATAAACTTTCTGGCACTCGCAAACTAATGATAGCTGTAATTCCTTCTCTTGTATCACTTCCCTCAAGATTTTTATCCTTTGCCTTTAAAAAACCATTATTTTTAGCATAATCATTAAATACTTTGGTTAAAGCTGTTTTAAATCCTACTTCATGGGTTCCACCATCACCTGTTTTTACATTATTAACAAAAGATTCAATTGTTTCATTATATGAATCAGTATATTGAAAAGCAATTTGCATATGCATCTTATCTTTATCACCCTCAAAATAAACAACATTATGAAGATGATTTTTATCAACATTCAAATAAGTGACAAATTCTTTAATTCCTTCAAGATAACAAAAATGATTTTCACGATTATCTTCTAAATCAATAACGTCAATTGTTAAGCCTTTTAAAAGAAAAGCTGATTCTTGCATTCTTTCACATATTGTTGTAAAAGAAAAATTTGTTGCTTTAAATATGGTTGGATCTGGCATAAAACGAACTTTAGTACCACATCTATTAGTTGTTCCTATTTTTTTTAATGGAACATCTACTTTTCCTCCATCTTTAAATCTTATGAAATATTCACCTTTATCTTTTTTAATAGTTACTTCCATCCAACTTGATAAAGCATTAACAACTGATGCTCCAACTCCATGAAGTCCCCCAGATACTTTATAACCAGACTGCTCAAATTTACCTCCTGCATGAAGAACTGTATAGATAACTTCTGGAGTTGATTTTCCACTTGAATGCATTCCAACTGGGATACCTCTACCAAAATCTTCTATTTCAATACTTTTATCTTTATGAATAGTAATTATTATTCGATCACCATATCCATTAATAACTTCATCAATTGAATTATCAACAATTTCCCATACTAGATGATGAAGACCTCTTTTATCAGTTGATCCTATATACATTCCTGGTCTTTTACGAACCGCTTCTAAACCTTCTAATATT
>CACZOV010000132.1 GCA_902782915.1 uncultured Erysipelotrichaceae bacterium
AATTAAGGGATAAAGCTTTAAATGTTCCAAATAAAATGAAAGAATGTATTAATTTAACTGATGATGAATCGATAACTTTATATTCATTAATATATAAAGTGTTAAAAAATGTAGAGGAGGATATAAAAAATGATTAAAGAAATTACAGAAAATGAATTTGAAAAAGAAGTTTTAAACGGAGAAAGGGTAGTTGTAGATTTTTATGCAAATTGGTGTGGACCATGTAAAATGTTAAGACCAATTTTAGATGAAATAGCAGCTTTAGAAAAAATTAAAATTGTATCAATTGATGTTGATAGTGCAGATGAACTTGCATCAAAATACGGAATTATTTCAATTCCCTGTGTTATTCTTTTTGAAAATGGAAAAGAACTTACAAGAAGTGTTGGTCTAAAATCTCGCGAAGAATTAGAAAGTTTATTTGGGTTATAGAATGTATGATATTATTATAGTTGGAGCAGGTCCAGCCGGTCTTACAGCTGCAATTTATGCAAGACGTGCTATGAAAAAAGTTTTAGTTCTTGAAGCGTTAAATTATGGTGGCCAAATTATTAATACCTTAGAAATTGAAAATTATCCTGTTACTCCTCATATTTCGGGTTTTGATTTTGCAACAAAACTTTATAATCAAGTAAAAGAACTTGGTGCTGAAATTAAATTTGAAAAAGTAATAGAGTTAAAAGACAATAAAGAAATTAAAGATGTTATTACAACAAAAAATATTTATAAGGCACGAAGTGTTATTCTTGCAACTGGATCTGTAAATAGAAAATTAGGCCTTTCTAATGAAGACAAGTTAATTGGTCATGGAGTATCATATTGTGCTACATGTGATGGAGCATTTTTTAAATCGCGTGAAGTTGCGGTCGTAGGTGGTGGTAATACTGCTATACAAGATGCCCTTTATTTAACAAATATTTGCAAAAAGGTTTATTTAATTCATAGAAAAGAAGAATTAACCGGTGAAGAAATTAATATATCATTATTAAAAGAAAAGAGTAATTTTGAATTTATTAATAATAGTAATGTTACAAAACTAAATGGTACAGATAAACTTGAAAGTATTGAAGTAACAAGTAATAATAACAAAAGAACAATACCTGTTGAAGGAATATTTGTTGCTATTGGGCGAATTCCTGCAACTGAAAACTTTAAAAACTTAGTTAATGTAGATTCAAATGGATATATTGATTCCAATGAAATGTGCAATACCAATGTAGATGGAATATTTGTTGCAGGTGATAATCGAAAAAAGTCGTTAAGACAATTAGTAACTGCAACAAGTGATGGAGCAATTAGCGCAAGTGAAGCTATTAAATATATTAATTCTTTAAAAAAATAACTAGTTAAATATTTTTGCGAATTAAAGAAACGACTTTACCTAAAATACAATTAGTATTTTCTAAAATAATTAGATCTTTATCGTTTATAAGATGGTTAAATCCATCTTTTTTTACATATTTATAAATTCCATATGAATTACAATAATTAACTAAGACAAATTTGTTATTTAAATAAGAGTTATCTTTATCAATAATTAATATGTCTTTATAAAAAATACCACTTTTTTTTAAATAATTATTTTTAATTTGAAAAGCAACATATTTTTTTTCTTGATTAAGGTAGTTTTCTATCTTTAAGACTTTTTTTTCATCTATAAATGGAATTAATAGTATGTCTTTTATTAAAGTAGAGTCTTTTAAAAATGTAATTTTTTTATCATCTTTTGAAAATATTAAATATCCTTTTTCTTCTAATTTGGTTAAATATTGATAAATTGTATTATAAGATTTAGCCATGGTTTGTTTTTTTATTTCATTTAGAGTAGGTAAATGATTATTATTCTTTGTTAATTCAAATAATAAATTATAAAAGTATTCTTGCTTTTGACTTAGTTTATTCATAAGATCTCCTTTTTTTAGTATTGTATCACAAAAAAGTGGAATATGAAGATATTTCATATTTCATTGTTTGCAAAATCTTTTAAAATATATGAAAAAATATTTTTTAATTTTTTGTTTTATACCAAAAAAATCTTTTATATTATAATTGGAGGTTTTAGTTGATGAAAGTTTTGTATGTTAAGCAAACAGATGCAAAAGATTGTGGTGTATCTTGTTTAATTTCAATAGTTAGATTTTATGGTGGTTATGTAAGAAGAGAATATCTTAGAGAGCTTACAAATACAGGTATAAATGGTGTATCTTGCTATTCTTTAATTGAAGTTGCTCCTGTTTTAGGAATGGAAGCAAAAGCAGTAAAAGGAAATATTAATAATTTAAAATTACATTTACCTTGCATTGCTCATATCATTACCAAAAACAATATGGGTCACTTTGTAGTTATTTCTAAAATTGATTCCAAATATATTACAGTTATGGATCCTAGCTGTGGTTTTTGCAAATATAATTATCAAGAATGGGAAAAAACTACTACAAATGTTTATCTTTTATATAAGCCAAAAACAACTATTTTAAAACAAGAAAAAGAAGCTAGTTTTTTTAAATTAATTATACCAATTTTAAAAAAATACAAAAAAACATTTTTAATTATAATATTCTTTTCTTTTGTTTATTCTGTTTCAAATATTGTTTTATCTTATGGATTTGAATTCTTTATGAAAAGTGATTATTCAAAAATAAAAGTTATTTTTATCTTTTTAAGTATAATTCTTTTATTAAAAGAAATAACAAATTTATTTCGAAATTATCTTATTAATTATATGAATCATATAATAGATAAAACATTAATACAAGAAATATATAATCATATTATTAGACTTCCATATTTATATTTTAAAAATCATATGAAAGGAGATATTATAACAAGAATAGAAGATTCTTTTAAAATTCGAGATGTTATTAGTAGCTGTTTTACAACATTCATTATTGATTTTATTTTTATAATAATAATATTAATAGCTATGATGCGAATTAATTTTAAACTTAGTATCTATATTTTAGGAATAACTATTTTATTAATTATAGTAATTTTTCTTTATAACTTTATTATTAGGAAGAATTTAAAGAAAATGAAAGAACAACAAATTCTTTTAAATAACCATATTATAGAATCATTAAGTTCAGCTGATACAATTAAAAGTATGCAAATAGAAGATTTTTTAAAAGAAAAACTAGAATATAAATATAGTTTGTTACAAGAAAAAAGCTATCTTGTAAATAAAAATTTTATTAAATCTAATTTCTTTAAAGAAATAACATATGGATTTGGACTTTTAGTTGTATTATATCTTGGAGTTTTAGATAAATTTACATTTAGTAATTTAGTTGTTTTTTATACCCTTACAGTATATTATTTTAATCCTATAATTAATATTTGTGATTTAAACTTGCAAATAGAAGATGCTAAAATTTCATTTTTGAGAATTAAAGAATTATTAAATGTTGATGAAGAAAAACTTCTTCCAGATAAAAAAACTTTATCAAGTAAATTAAGAGGAGAAATTGATATAAAAGAATTAAAGTTTTCTTATAATGGATTAGATTTCCCATTAATTTGTAAGAAACTGCATATTAAAGGAGGAGAAAAAGTTTTGTTATATGGTGTAAGTGGATCAGGAAAAAGCACATTAATGAAACTAATTGTTCGTTATATTGAAAGTCAAAAAGGTTATATTTTACTTGATAATAGAGCTTTAAGTGATTATAACTTATTGGATATTAGGAATAAAATAACTTATCTTTCTCAAGATGAAACTTTATATACGGATACCGTTTATAATAATATTGTATTAAAAAACAATATTTCTTATGAAAAATATCTAGAAATTATAAAGTTAACAGGTGTTTCTAAAATAATTGATCGAAGTATTTTAAAAAGTGATATGATGCTAGACAATAATGCAAGTAATTTATCAGGGGGAGAAAAACAAAGAATTTTACTTGCAAGAACTCTTGCAAAGAATAGTAACATTTATATATTTGATGAATCGTTTTCAGCAATTGATATTAAAGAGGAACGAATTTTATTAAAAGAAATATTTTCTTATCTAAAAAATAAAACAGTAATTGTGATAAGTCATCGTTTTAATAATCGGGATTTATATCAACAGTTTATTTTAGTTGAGAAAGGAGTGGTTTATGAGTATTGATCCCTTTTATAAATTTGAATGTAATATTTCAAAATATCAACTTTTATATGTACTTGTAGTATTAGGTCTAGGAGTTATTCTTTTCTTTTACCTAATTCTAGTATTTTAATTAGAAAGGAGAATTTATGATCAATTTAAAAGAAGATGAGTTAAAAAAGATAAATGGCGGAGGAGTAGGCTGGGGAATTGTTGGTATTGGCGCCTTATTAACATTTTTAGCAGGGCTAATTGACGGCTATGCAAGACCATTTAAATGTAATTAGAAAGGAGTTTTATGAAAAGGTTAACTAAATTAGAAAGTCAAAAAATTATAGGTGGTGCTAGTATAACTGGAGCAATTTTAAGTTCTATTAAAGGTTGTATTAGCGTAGTTTTTGAAATAGGTCAAGCAGTAGGTGGGGCTATTAGAAGAATTTCAACAGGTAATCTATGCAAATTTTAGAAAATAAAATCATTAAAAATTATATTTTACCAATTGTTTTTATTCCAATTCTTTGCTTAATTTCTATGGTAATAATTAACTTTATTTTTTCAAGTGGAAAATATTTTGGGACATTTTTAAGAGCCTTATATGAGTTAGTTTTAAAAAATGTGAAATAAAAAACACCAAAAAAATGGAAAAACATATAATATTTTAGAAAAAAATGCTGATTTTTGTTGAATTTTTCGTTTTAGTTTGATATAATCTATTTGATTTCAGAACGAAGGGAGGGAGTAATGAATGACACATGTTGCTGTTAGAAATGGTAATCTAGATGGGGCTTTAAGGAAGTTTAAACAAAAAGTTGCAAGAGATGGAATCCCT
>CACZOV010000133.1 GCA_902782915.1 uncultured Erysipelotrichaceae bacterium
CTGTAGAATTTCTCATTGAAACACCAGGAAAATTTAAAACAGCTGATTCTTCTGGAATAGTTCCACTATCTGATAAAACACAAAAAGCATGTTTTTGTAATTTAACATAATCAAAAAATCCCATAGGTTCCATATTAATGATTAAATCATTAAATTTAATATTTTTTTCTTTTATTTTTTTAGCAGTTCTTGGATGAGTTGAAAAGATTATTTTCTTTTTATAAACATCCGCTACTTTATTTAAACTATTTACAAGTTCAAGAAAATTCTTTTCGATATCAATATTTTCTTCACGATGTGCTGAAACAACAAAATAGTCTCTTTCTTTTAAGTTTAATTTTTGTAAAATGTCTGATTCATCAATTGAATCCATATTTTTTAATAATACTTCTGTCATCGGAGAACCTGTTACATATAAAAAGTCATTTTTAATTCCTTCATTTATTAAATAACGTCTTGCATTTTCAGTATAAGCTAAATTAATATCACTTACATGATCAACTACTCTTCTATTTATTTCTTCTGGAACATTAAAGTCAAAACAACGATTTCCTGCTTCCATATGAAAAATTGGTACTTTAAGTCTTTTAGCAGAATATGCAGCAAGACAACTATTTGTATCACCTAATACAAGCAATGCATCTGGTTTTTCCTTATTAATTACTTCATAACTTTTAGAAATTATATTGCCTATCGTTTCTCCTAAATGAGCACCTGGGGCATCTAAATAATAATCTGGCTTTCTTAGTTTAAATTCATCAAAGAAAACTTGATTTAATGTATAATCATAGTTTTGTCCTGTATGAACTAAAACAAGTTCAAAATATTTATCTATTGCTTTGATAACTTCTGATAATCTAATTATCTCTGGTCTTGTTCCAACGACAACCATTACTTTTAATTTTTTCATATTTACTCCTTATATCTATATTATAACATATTACTACTTCTTTTTTTCTAAAATTTCATATTGATAAAATCTTGATGATTTACTTAATTCACTTTCTACATAATCTCTTCCATATATTTCATATAGAGTTTTTTCATTTGAAAATAAATTAGTTCCAAGTCCTAATTTATTTCCATCAAATTCTGCGCCTATACTACTCAAAATAGTTGGAAACAAATCAAGTGTTGAAAATAATCTATTTGTATTCTTAACTGTTTTATAATTCGCATTTATAAACATATTAAAATTAGTTCTTTCATAGGTTCCAAGATCATTAAAGAAAGATGGTTCCATACTCAAATGATCACCTGTTATAACAATAGTAGTATTATTATAAAAATCTTGTTGTTTTATCCATTCAACAAATTCATACAACTGTAAATCCGTGCAAAGAATGGCATTTTTTAATTGTTCATTATATCTAACTTCACAATCCTCTTCAAGATATCCTCCTATATGATGGGTATTAGTGGTTAATAAAGTTAAATTGAATGGTTCATTCTTACTTGATAAATCAAGAAGTTCATCTTTAGCAAATGAAAATAATTTACTATCTTCATATCCCCACCAAACATAATAGTCTTTTGGAATCAAATTATTTTCTTTAGCATATAAATAATCTTTTATTTGATAATTACCATGCTGTTGAAAATAACTCTTTCGCCCTGCAAAGTTTGCATCAGATCCAATTAATAAAGTTTGATTATAACCTTCTTTGTTTAAAATATCTCCCATTGCATATACACCAGGAAGAAAAGAAGAATTAATACCATATTCATTACCATTAACTGGAACAATTAATCCAACACCAGCTGTTTGGGCAACCATAGCAGCTATCGTCCATCCTGTTGCTCTTGAATTATAAAATCCTCCTCCATTTGGATTTAAAAACATTATTTCATTATTTAGATAACCTGTTAAATTTGGAAGCAAATTATCATCATATGCCCCACCATATTCCTTAGAAAAAAAAGTGTTTTCAAAAGATTCTACATAAATATGAACTAAATTTTTCTTTTTATTAAATTTAATATTAGTATTTTCTGGATTTACATAGTTTTCTTCAATAAAAGTTGAATATGTAATTGTATTTTTATAGTATTCTAAGACATTAAAATAAAAAATTATAAAAATAATAACAACTATAAATAGAAAAATAGAAAGCATTAATCTAATCTTTTTAATTAAATGAAATAAATCTACTTTTTTCTCTTTAAATTTAAAAATTTTAAAAACTAAATATGGTTTATAATCATACTTATGATTAACAATTATTACAATTATAATAATAGTAATAATTGTTTTTAATAATGGATTATAAATAAAACTAAAGATCATATCCGAAGATGTACCTGATAAATTTGTATTTAAGTGATATAATAAAGAATCAAAATTTAATAATCCAAAAGTTCCTTTTACCCAAAATGAACTATACAATAATAAAATAGAAACTACTAAAATTATCCATGATAAAATAGTAAATATTTTATTTTTCATTATTTTCTTTTCCTTTTAAAAACAATAGTTTTACTTTAATGTTTTTAAATAAAAATTCTTTTATATAGGGAATAATTATAGCAATAATAGATGCTAATAAAATATATCTAATATTAAACATCATCATATTAAAATTTTCAGATATAACAACATAATCCTCATTTTTGAAAAGAACTATTATTACAAATACTATTAAATTAATAATAAGATTATATAAAGGATATTTAATTATTAAATCTTTATATGATAAATGGTTTCTATTTTTAATTATGTTAAGGGTAATAAAAGATGGAAAAAACAGACATATAAAACCAGACATTATTCCACAACCTTCCTATAAAATGTATCCGGATGATTCTCATCAAATAATTCATTACACCAAATAGCTAGAATCATTTCTGAATCACCAATATTTTCAATATTATGTGTATATCCTACTGGAATAGTTACTATTTTTATATCACTATCATCAACATAAAAAGAATATTTTGAATTATCTATAACACTACTAAAACTTATCTTAGCTTTTCCTTTAATGACAATAAATCTTTCTAATTTTGTGTGGTGATAATGATTGCCTCTCACAATACCAGGTTTAGAAAATGATACAGAAAACTGACCACTTTCGTTTGTTCTTACAAGTTCTGTAAATGATCCTCTTTCATCAACATTCTTTTTAGCACTTACATAAGTTTTATCAAGAGGTAAATAACTAACAAACGTTGAATATAATTTTTTTATAAAATCATTTCCTGTATTTGGAACATATATTGAACTCATACTATCACGAAATTCATAAATTTTACTTGCAAGATATCCAAGTGTTACCTTATATTTTGGATTAATATAGCAGTATCCATCAATTTTTTCATCTGGTTTATTTCCTTTTAATACTCTAATAAATTCTTCAATAATATCATCAATATAAATTAATTCTAGCTCTTTTTTTTCATCGTTTACTGTTATTTCTAAATCATTTGCAATATTATAACAAAAAGTTGCAACAACCGAATTATAGTTTGGTCTTGACCACTTACCAAAAACGTTATGTAATCTAAATATATAATAATTATTCAAATTGTCTTTAATATACTCTTCAGCTATTTTTTTACTTTTACCATAATCATTATCAAGAACGGCTTGTATACTAGATGTTATTAGTAAAGGAATATTCTTATCTTTAATTAAGTCAACTATTTTTTTTGTTAAGTCACTATTTCCTTCATAAAACTCTTTAACTGATTGTGGTCTGTTTACTCCTGCTAAATGAAAAACAAAAGAGATATCATCGATATTCTTTTCAATTTTATTGAACGAATCATTAATATCATAACTAATGATTTCAATATCAGCTATTTCCTGTAAATGTGAAATTAAATTTTTTCCAATAAATCCATTACTACCTGTTACTAATACTTTCATATTCACCTACTTAAATAAATCTATTTTTTTTAGAAGTTCTTCCATTTCTTTAACATTTAATCTTTCAGTATTATGGGAATTATATTCTTCAATAGTATCTAAATCAGCATTGCCTGCATTTTCATATTTTTGATAATTTAAATTACGATTATCAGCTGGTATTCTATAATATCCGCCCATATCCACAGCATTTACCATTTCTTCCTTAGTTACAAGCACTTCGTATAGTTTTTCTCCATGTCTTGTTCCAATAAAATTTATAGGTACATTACTATGTTTTA
>CACZOV010000134.1 GCA_902782915.1 uncultured Erysipelotrichaceae bacterium
ACACATTTATCTTAAATTTAATAAAGTTATCAACAATAAACTTTACTTATTCTAAATAATGTGATAAAATCGGTAAAGTGCAAAAAAGGAGTTATTTTTATGAAAAAGAGAAATATAGCTATTATAGCTCAC
Source organism: uncultured Erysipelotrichaceae bacterium (assembly GCA_902782915.1). Next base: position 133 of record CACZOV010000134.1, read on the forward strand.
GTAGATCATGGTAAAACAACATTAGTTGATAAATTATTACTTGCAAGTGGTACATTTAGAGAAAATGAAGAAGTAACTTCAATGGATTCTAATGATCTAGAAAAAGAAAGAGGTATTACTATTCTTGCTAAGACAACATCAATTGATTATAAAGGAATTCGTATTAATATATTAGATACACCGGGACATGCCGATTTTAGTGGTGAAGTAGAGCGTATTATGAATATGGTAGATGGTGTTTTACTTGTAGTAGATGCATATGAGGGTACTATGCCTCAAACAAGATTTGTTTTAAAAAAAGCCTTAGATGCAAAAGTTACACCAATTGTCGTTGTTAATAAAATTGATAAAGAATCAGCTCGTCCATTAGAAGTAGTTGATGAAGTAATGGATTTATTTATTGAACTTGGGGCTGATATTGATCAATTAGATTTTCCAGTAGTATATACAAGTGCTATGATGGGAACTTCTAGTTTAGATCCAGACATAAGTACTCAAAAAAATACTATGGAACCAATTCTTGATACAATTATAAAAACAATTAAAGAGCCAGAGGGAGAAATAGATGCCCCATTTAGATTTCAACCAGCTTTACTTGATTATAATGAATTTGTTGGTCGTATTGGAATTGGAGTTGTCAAACGAGGAACAGTTAAAGTTGGAGAAAATGTTACGTGTTTAAGATTAGATGGAACCAAAAAGCAATTTCGTATTCAAAAAATGTTTGGTTTTCATGGATTAAAAAGAATTGAAATTGAAAAAGCTAGTGCTGGTGATTTTATAGCTATAGCAGGACTTTCAGATATAAATGTTGGTGAAACAATTTGTGATCCTAGTTGTGAAGAGGCACTTCCTCCTTTAAGAATTGATGAACCGACTATTGAAATGACTTTTGGAGTTAATACAAGTCCTTTTGCAGGGCGAGAAGGAAAGCTTTTGACTGTTCGAAAAATTGAAGAAAGGCTTCAAAAAGAAACCGAAAGAGATGTTAGTTTAAAAGTTACTCCTTATGATCAAGAATCATTCTTAGTAAAAGGAAGAGGAGAACTTCATCTATCAATTTTAATTGAAAATATGCGAAGAGAAGGTTTTGAACTTCAAGTATCTAAACCTCAAGTTATAATTAAAGAAGAAAATGGAGTAAAACTAGAGCCTTATGAAGAACTTCAAATAGATGTAAATAATGATTATGTTGGAGCAGTAATAGAATCTTTAGGAAATAGATTTGCAACACTTTTAAATATGCAAAATATGGGTGAAACAACTAGACTAAACTATATTATTCCATCTCGTGGACTAATTGGTTTTAGTGGTGAATTTATGACAATTACAAAAGGATATGGCATTATGAATCATACTTTTAAAGAGTACAAAGAGTTATTAAGTAGTAATGTTGGAGAAAGAAAACTTGGAGTACTTGTTTCAATGGAAAATGGAAAAGCAACAGCATATTCCTTAGGCCAACTTGAAGAACGAGGTGTTATGTTTATTGAGCCAGGAACAGAAGTATATGAAGGAATGATTGTTGGAGAACATAATCATGATAATGATATTGCCGTTAATGTTGTAAAGGGTAAAAATTTAACTAACACAAGAGCAAGTGGATCTGATCATACAGTTGTACTTAAAAGACCAAGAGTAATGTCTTTAGAAATTGCACTTGACTACATTAATAACGATGAATTAGTTGAAGTAACACCAGTTGGTTTTAGATTAAGAAAAAAAATTCTTAAAGCAGAATTAAGAAAGAAAGCTAATAATAAATAGGTTTACAGATATATTTGTAAATCTTTTTCTTTTTTTAGAAAAGAAAAGTAAATTATGATATAATTTTAATATATGGAGGTTTAAATGAAATCTTTTATAAAAAAAATAAAATTATTTATAAAAAAAATAAAATTAAAAGAAAAAATAAAAGAAATACCAGTTTTTTTAATGAAAAATAAAGTTTATATTTATTTATTTTTTTCTTTATATATACTAGATTTATCAACAAGGATTGCAACTAATAATATTGGATTTATTCATTTTTTAAATCCATATCCTAATTTATTTAGCTTCTTATGGTTATTAACTATAGTTTTCCTAGTTAGAAATTTAAAAAATATTTATGGCAAACTTTTATTTGGTTTATTTTATGGATTTAGTTTTGTTATGTTTTTAGCTCATAACTTATATTATACATACTTTAAAGTATTTTTTGATTTTTCTGTTCTTTCTGCTGCAAGTGAAGGAAGTAGTTATTTACTTGATACTTTAAAAGATATATCATGGTGGATGTATTTAGTAATGATTTTAAGTATTCTTTTAGTTATTATTACTTTTAAGAATTTTAATAAAAATGAAAAAGGAAATAATAAAAATATAATAATTATTTTAATTGCTTTTATAATTATTCATGCTTTACTGCCTATAACATTTGGAGATGCAACTACTTCATTAGAGTGGAGTGCTTGGAGAAATAAACGAAATATTTATAATAGTTTTAATGATAATAATAAAAGTATGGAATTAGTTGGATTCTTTGAATATAATGTTCGTAATATGTATATAACGTATTTTAAAGAACATGAAAAAACAACAAAAGAAAATTTAAGCTTTTTAGATTCTATTTTTTCAGAAAATCCTCCTCACTCTAATGCTTACACAGGTTTATTTGAAGGAAAAAATTTAATTATTTTACAACTTGAAAGTATAGATACTTTTTTAGCAAATGAAGAAGTAATGCCTAATCTTTCTAATCTTAAAAAGAATTCTATAAATTTTTTGGATCATTATTCTTTTGTAAATGGGGGAGGTTCAACATTTAATTCAGAATTTATGGTTAATGTTGGGTATGCAACACCTTATACATATAATCAAAATGCCTATACGTTTAGTAAAAATAGTTTCCCTTATTCATTACCAAATTTATTCAAAAGTGTTGGATATACTGTAAATGCTTTTCATATGAATAGTGCTGAATATTATTCAAGAGGAGTAAATTATAAAAACTTTGGTTATAATTCTTATAATGGTTTAAAAGATCTTGGAACATATAAAGATAAATCGTATGAACTAGATACTGAGCTTTTATTAAATGAAGAATTCAATAGTAAGATTTTTAATGTTGAAAATCCTCTTAATGAACATTTTGTTTCATATATCATTTCATATACTGCCCATACTCCGTTTTCAAAAGATAAAGGAACATGTAGTATGCTATTAGATGATTCATTAAAAAATGATCCTGATTATAATCCAACAGAACTTGAATGTATGAAAATTCAAGCTAAAGAAACAGATGATATGATAGGACTTATAATCTCTAATTTAAAAGAAAAAGGATTATATGACGATACTGTTATTGTTGTATTTGCTGATCACTATGCCTATACATTAAGTGATAAAACAATTCTTAATAATTATAAAGATACAGATACAAATTTAATTAATCATACTGATTTCTTTATATTTTCAAGTGATATAAAAGCAATTGAAATAAAAAAGACAACAAGTCAACTAAATATTTTACCAACATTATTAAATCTATTTAATTTATATATTAATCCAAACTATTATATTGGTGAAGATGCTCTTGATGACGGGTACTTAGGATATGTATTCTTCAGTGATTACACATGGTGGGATGGAAAACGTTATGTTGTAGATAAAAATGTTATTAAAGGACTTCCTGCAACCGATGAATATATAGATGATATGAGTAACAAAATTAATCAATTAATTGAAAAAAATGATGAAGTATTAAAAAATAATTATTTTAAAAGAATTAAAAGTAGTGAAAATATTAATAGTTAGTTGTAAAAAGAATAAAACTATGATATTATAAAAAAGAATAGAGGGATAATATGATAACTAAGGATAATGTTATAACATATGCATATAAAGGACTTGCTTCTTTGATATATACTTTGATTGGTAAAAAAGATAAAATTAGAGAATTATTTTTTGAAGAAGATGTATTTGATGGAGTAGTTGTATCAAACGAAGAGAGACTTAAAAGAGCTAGAGAAGATGCAATTGGTAATATGGATAAGATTGCATTTAAGTATAAATATAAACTTCCAAATGGAAAGATTAAGACTAATACTTTTGATGCTTATAATATAGAACAAGCCAGAACTTATTTAACAAATGAGGGATATGATTTAGTATCAATTGAACCTGTAAAAAAAGGAACGGTTAATTTTGATATTACTTTAACTTCTCCTCTTAAAGTAAGTGAATTAGCTTTTGCATTAACACAGATATCAACATATTTAAAAGCTGGTATTTCGTTAATTGATTCTTTTAGAATTCTTTCTAAGCAAGCTGTAAGACCTTCTGTTAAAAAAATATATGATATGATTGTTTATGACTTATTAACTGGAGAATCTTTGTCAGAATCAATGGCTAAGCAACCTAAAGTTTTCCCAAAATTACTTACAAATATGGTTAAGTCTGCTGAACTTACAGGTGATTTACCAACTATCCTTGATGATATGGCTGATTACTATACAGAAATAGATAAAACTAGAAAAGAATTAAAAAGTGCAATGACTTATCCAACAATTGTTTTAATTATGGCTATTGCTGTTATTGTATTTGTTCTTGAAGTCATTGTTCCAAGATATGTAGATATGTTTTCATCATGGAGTAGTGAATTACCACTTATTACTGTCATGACAATTAACTTTAGTAATTATATAAGGACAAATTTATTGGAATTACTTGTTATTTTAATAATGATTTTACTTTTATATATTTATACATTTAGAAATGTTCGTTCTTTTAAAAGACTAATGCAATATTTATATTTACATATTCCAGTTGTAAAGAATATTATTATATATAGTGAAGTATCAATGTTTTCTAAAACATTTGCCAGTCTTTTAAACCATGGTGTATTTATTACTGATAGTATGGA
>CACZOV010000135.1 GCA_902782915.1 uncultured Erysipelotrichaceae bacterium
AATAAATATTTTCTCTTCCACTAAAATCTGGATGAAATCCTGCTCCTAACTCCAATAAAGAGCTTACCTTTCCATAAGTACTAATTTTGCCTCTAGTAGGATATATAATTTTTGTTATCAACTTTAAAAGAGTTGATTTGCCGCTTCCGTTAACGCCAACAAGAGCTACCGTCTCACCTTTTTTTATTTTAATATTTATATTTTTTAATATATGTCTAACTTCTTTTTTTGACTTTCCAAATCTAATAATTCTTTCCTTTAGTGTATTAGATTTATCTCCGTAAATTATAAAATCTTTGTAAACATTTTCAATAATTATTGAATAATCATTTTTTTTCATTAAACACCTCACAGTATAATTTATAATATTCATCTATTTTATTATTTTTTTTAAACTTAACACGAACTTTAGATTGATATACTTCTTTATTCTTAAATATATCTAATATTTTTTTTAAAGTTTCATCAATGCTTAATGAACTATCTAAAATCCAACCACAGTCATTTTTGTTTATAAAATTACTATACAATGCACTTTTATCAGTTGATAAAATAGGAATTCCAGAAAAATATGCTTCATATAATACTATAGAACTTGCATAATCGTGTTGTTTGAAAAAACATATTAAATTTATATTATTCTTTTCAATTATATTAGAAAGATTATCTCTCTCATATTCTCCAACACAGTGAACATTACTATATTGTTCGCCAATTTTTAAATTATAGTTCCCAATAAAATAGAAATCAATTTCAGGTGCCTTTTTGTAAGAATATCGAATTAGTTTTTTTATACAATCCAATTCCTGTTTATTATTAATGCAACCCAAAAAAGCAATATTAATTTTTTTTATAAATTTATTTTTTATTATATGCATATATTCATTATTAAGCATAGCATTAATGATTAATTCATTTCTTATATCATACATTTTCTTATATTTCTTTAATGCAACAGAATTATCAAATATTATTTTTTCTGAATTATCGAACAATTTTTGAATAGATTTTATCCATTTTATATTTTTTTTATTATACATAGATTCATGTACACTATCAATATTATAATAAATATAATCACAATTAAAAAATTGATCATCTAAAATTGAAACAAAATAAGGAATTTTATTTTTCACCAAAACATCAGAAATGCTTGGATAATGATTTATTATTGTATTAATTTGTACTAAATCTATATTTAAATTTTTAACAATATAATTAATTATTTTATTATAATATATTTTTTTTGTCTTTACACTGTTTGCAAAGAAACCAACAACATAACTATATATTTCGCCATTACAATATGATGTTAGCCTATAGGTATTTCCTAACGCATATAAAACATAAAAATTACAATCTTGCTTACTATTTGAAATTAAATCGTGTGCAACCCACGACGGAATACCAAGATTTTTTCTGTTTTTTAGTTCTTCTTCCCAATAATTCGTTATAAACAAAACATTTTTTTTATTATTTTTTGGAATCAAATTAATTTTTCTTAGTCTTTTATTAGTTGCTAATATATGGAATACTTTTTTAAAATAATATTTAATTCTTTTAAAAAGTGAAAAATTATTTAAAAATCTATTAATACCAGATTCCAATTTTCCATATAAATATACTAAATCGTATAAAAAAATCTGAAATGAATTAGTAGTTTCATCATATTTTTTATAATAATGTCTTAAACTTTTATATAGTATTTTTTGAGTTTGTGGCCTATCAAAAGATTGTTTAATCGAAACAGATTCATAATGAATAACCTTACAATTATTCAATACACAAGCTTTATATCCTAAATCATAAAACTTCTTCCCAATAATATCCTCTTCTCCAAACAAAAATACTCTATCGTCAAAATAATTAATTTTTTTAAACAAGTCTCCTTTTACAATAAAAAATGCACCAGATACACAATTACATACAGAATACTTTTTATCCTGATATTGTTCATCATACATACGCTTCCAAGGAAACTTAACAAATAATTTAGTAGTAATTCGTGACTGTAAAAAAATATCGTCCTTAATTTGCCTAATTTTCCATCCAGATAATATATACTTATTTCCTTGTTGATCATATATTCTAGGAGCTGCTATTGCAATATTTGAATTTTCTTTCAAATAACTAATTGTTTTTTTTATTGAATCTTCTGTGATTTCTATATCTGGATTAGATATAATTACATATCTAAAAATACCATAATTTTTTTCAACATATCTTAAGGCATAATTATTGCCATAACTATATCCACCATTTTTATCAGATAAAATGACATCGATTTTTTTTGATGATAATTTCATTAAATACTTTATATCATTTTTAGGAGAGCAGTTATCAACAACTATAATTTTATCAATAATACTATATTTTTCAAAACATTTAGCCAGTCTAATTGTGTTATTTTTATCATTATAATTCAAGATTATAGCAACTACATTATTATTCAAACAAATCACCTACCAACAATTATACCATATATTTTATATTTATCAAACAGTCATTACAATTTTTAAATATTTATTTAATTATTCTTAGTTTCTTTAAAATTTTAATCAACTTATTTTCATTTGTTTTTTTTATCATTTCATTAAGTTTAATAATTTGACATTCCAACTCATTAGCATATCTCAATATTTCTTCAGCAGAAATCATATTAATTTTTATTTCAAAAAAATTCTTACCAGGTGTCAAATCATAAATTATTACACTTGGGTTTTTACTAAATGAGATATCGAGATTATTTACTCTAATAGTATTAATAAAATGGTTTATTTTAATTTTTCGATTATTAACTTTAATCTCAACTAAACCTGCAAATTCACAATCAGCAAAATCAAATTTTATCCTTTTTATACCCTTTTTAAGATTAATCCTTACATCATAAATTATTTCTTCATTAAGTTTATAATAGTATATATTAGCATCATTTTCTACAAAATCATTTCCATAATCAAAATCTATTTTACACTTATTAATTGACTTAGAATATTTTTGCACCTCATTATTCTTTATCATCTCTCTAACAAAAAGAATTGAACTTTTGCCATATATTTTAAAATTATTTAGCATCTCACCAAGTTTTATATTATTAGATTTAAAGATTTTACTAACAATTCTTTTCATTCGATTTTCAAAATGAAAATTTTGAAAAGCATATTCAAAATTGTAATCTATATTGCATAAAGCATTTTTATAATTTTTAGTTAGATCATCAAAAATCTCTATTGCACGCATTTTTTTGTGTGTATATCTTCCTGAAAAATTATAATCGTGTGAAAATATAATATTATCCTTTGTAATATATCCATCTCCACCAAAATAATCATAACAATACACAGGAATACCTAATGACAAGCCATAATTAACTGTTTTCCCAATAGTTATTATTACATCATATTTTTTTAATAATTTATCATCTACTTTCACATATGTGTGATTTATTCCAAAAATATCAAAACAAATATTATGTTTTTTTGCAATAATAGCGCATTCCTCTATCTCTTGTGGAACATGATTTGAAATAACACACATTTTCTTTATTTCCTTATTCAATTTTTTCTTCCTGTTTTTAAAATATCTTTCAAACGAATAATTTCCTAACAAATCTATTTTACTAACATCATATCCATCATCAGATAACACATCCATACCTTCCTTAGATAAAATTGATACATAATCTAAATATTTATAATAAGGAGGAATTGTTTCATACGGTTCATAAGATGATAAACTAACATATGCAATGTGACAAAATTTTATTTTTTTTGAAAACAGCAAATAATCAAGCAGTGGATAATGATGTGCCCATACTAAATCATATCTATCATCCAATTTATCGACATTAACACATTCAACTATTTTTATTTTACTATTTATATCATTTAGCAGTGGATATCCAACCTTTAATGTAAAAATAGTCACATCAAAACCTATTTGCAAAAAATAATTTGCAATGGTTAATGTATCTAACTCAGATCCCGAATAATTAATCATATTAAAATTTGTCAAAAGAACCTTTTTCATATTATCTCCTATTGTTTTATGTATAAAACACTTATATCTACATTTCCATTTATTCCTGGAATACTTCCAGATGATGTATATTGCCACATTGAATATAAACCAGTATATGTACAATAGTCGTTATATTGAGCAATCCAATCCACTTGACTATTTGTGTACGTTCCAAATCGATTACGCGTAAAATCTAAGTTAGCATAAATCTTAACTTTATATCTATTTCCTGTTCCTTCATTAACAATGTTTATGAAATTTTTTGCCATTTCATCATACTGAAATGCAGAAATCCCGTTACTATTCATACCATTGTTTTGAGACCAAGACTCTAAATCAAAATAAATACCTAACGTTGGATTTAAATCATACTTTTCAATTATATAATTTGTAAAGTTTGCTTCTACAATAGCTTCATCACCGTTTATTGCATAACTAAACAAGTATATTCCGTAAGGAATATTAAGTTTTTTTAACTCAGAAATGTAACTTGCAAACCTAGCATCTTCAATATTCCAAAAACCTATTCTAAGAATAACACCATATACTTGTCCAGAATTTTTTACAGTATTCCAATCTATAACACCATTATGCGATGACACATCAATAACTTTTGCAGTTGTTGCATATCCCTGAAATATTCCGTTCGAATCAAATAAGAAGTATTTTCCAACTATTTTTTGCACACCTACAGCAATAGATCCATCAGGATTATAATAGTATAGCTGGCCATCTCTTCTTATAAAACCAGAAATTATTCCATCATCACCAATTGAATAATTTCTACCATCTATAGAAACATTTCCAACAGCAACACTTCCATCACCGTATGTATAAAACCAGTTCTCTCCATCTACTGATTGAAATCCTTCTTTCTTTAAATAGTGATTTGCTATACTAAAATAA
>CACZOV010000136.1 GCA_902782915.1 uncultured Erysipelotrichaceae bacterium
AGCATTATTAACATACGACGAAGCAAATTTAGCGGGATTGATTTATAATTCATTAAATTATAGTAATTATTTATTAACTGGAAATTATTATTGGCTTTTGTCGCCTTCGGCTTTTGTCGCTTGTGCTACTGTGGGCTACGTGCGCAACTCTAGCGCTTTGTACAGCAATTACGTGAATAGTTATCACGGCGTTCGTCCTGCTCTTTCACTAAAGCATGGAACACTAGTATATGATGGAGATGGCTCAGTATCGAATCCTTACATAGTTGGAACACCAAGAACATAGTAAGTTTGTTCTAGACAAAAACTTCTGGATAAAATTAAGTAAAAAATTTATAAATTTTAATATAAAAACTGATAAATATGTCATAGTTATGATAATTTATCAGTTTTTTATACTTATAATATTTCATAATGTTAGTATGAAATAATCATATAATAGAATATATAAGATCTATTTGACATATATTTTAGTTATGTTATAATGACTTCTTGGAATGGTTTAAATATTAAATGGAATAAAGGGAGGAAATATGTTAGAAATTAAAAACATAAGTAAAGTTTATGTTACAGGTGGTTTACAACAAACTGCTTTAAATAATGTTAGTATAAATTTTCGAAAGTGTGAATTTGCAAGTATCTTGGGTCCTAGTGGATCTGGTAAGACAACACTTTTAAATATAATTGGTGGACTTGATAGTTATGATAATGGTGATTTAGTAATAAATGAAGTTAGTACTAAAAAGTATAAAGAAAGAGACTTTGATAGTTATAGAAATCATCGAATTGGATTTGTCTTTCAAAGTTATAATTTGATAGGTCATCAAAGTGTTTTAAAAAATGTTGAACTTGCTCTTACTTTATCAGGAGTTTCAAAAAAAGAACGTCTTAAACGTGCTAAAAATGCTTTAATTGAAGTTGGACTTCAAGATCACATGTATAAACGTCCTAATCAGTTAAGTGGTGGGCAAATGCAAAGAGTTGCAATTGCAAGAGCTTTAGTTAATGATCCAGATATTGTGCTTGCAGATGAACCAACAGGAGCACTTGATTCAGATACAAGTCGTCAAATTATGGAATTATTAAAAAAAGTTTCAAATGATAAACTTGTCATTATGGTTACCCATAATCCAGATCTTGCACTTGAATACTCAACAAGAATTATAAAACTTAAAGACGGAAGTATAATAGATGATTCAGATCCTTATGATGGATCAGATTTTACAGAAAATAATCAAGAAATTGAAAAGAAAAAAAGTAAAAAAACATCAATGAGTTTAATAACAGCTCTTGGTTTATCTCTTAATAATTTAATGACTAAAAAAGGAAGAACAATTCTTACGGCATTTGCTGGATCAATTGGAATAATAGGAATAGCTTTAATACTATCTCTTTCAAATGGAGTTCAAGAATATATTGATAAAACTGAAAAAGAAACTCTTGCAAGTTATCCTTTATCAATTGAAGAAACGACTATGGACTTATCTAGTATGATGAATAGTAGTAACTTTGATAATTATAAAAAAGATAAATGTCTTGATAATTCTATTTGTACATATGATGATATAACAAACGGAATAGAACTTACTTATGAAAATTCAATTATTAAAAATAATTTAAAAGATTTTAAAGCATCTCTTAATAATAATTTTAAAAATATAAATAAATATGTAACAGATATAGGTTATTCATATAACTTAGATTTACAAATTTATAGTATGAATAATATTCAAGTAAATCCTAATAATTTTAAAGTAGTTGAACGTGATACAACAATGGAAAATGGTTTTACTGTTTCAAAAAATAATCCCAGTGTATTTAAAGAGTTAATAAATGATGATGATTTACTAAATGGTCAATATGATATATTAGCGGGACATATGCCAGAAAAATATAATGAACTTGTATTAATAGTTGATGAAGACAAAAATATTCCTTTAAGACTTATGTATACTCTTGATATAGAAAGTCGTGATGAAGTTAAAAATATTGTTGATAATCGTTTAAAAGATTCTAGTTATAAAATAGAAAGTAAAAATTATAATTATGAAGATCTCATTGGTCATAAATTTAAATTATTATTAAATACTGATTATTATATAAAAGAAAATAATAAATGGATTGATGTACATAGTGATGAATCTAAATTAAATAAAATTATTAAAGATTCTTTAGAACTTGAAATAGTAGGTATTTTAAAGGTAAGTGATGATGCTGTAGAAGCAGAAAGTGGTTTTATTGGATACACTCATGATTTAATGGAATATGTTATTAATAAAATAAAAGAAACAGATCTTGCTAAAGAACAAATTAATAATGATACATATGATATTATTACTAATATTCCTTTTAATGAAGTATATGATAAAAACACGGCCCTTGAAAAAATAGGTGTATTTGATATAGATAGTCCTAGTAGTATATTAATTTATCCAAAAGATTA
>CACZOV010000137.1 GCA_902782915.1 uncultured Erysipelotrichaceae bacterium
GCACAAGCTTCATCTACTAAATCAATTGCTTTATCTGGTAAATATCTATCTGTAATATAACGATTAGATAAAGTTGCAGCACTTATTAGTGCTTTATCAGTAATTGAAACACCATGATGAATCTCAAACTTTTCTTTTAATCCACGAAGTATTGTTATAGTATCCTCAACAGTTGGTTCTGATACTTTAATCTTTTGAAAACGTCTTTCAAGAGCACCATCTTTTTCAATATATTTACGATACTCATTTAATGTTGTTGCACCAATTACATGAATTTCTCCTCGAGCAAGCATTGGTTTTAAGATATTAGAAGTGTCCATTGCACCATCTGCACCATTACCAACAATCATATGAATTTCATCAATAAACATAATAATATTGCCTTCACTTTTCTTAATTTCATTCAAAACATTCTTTAAACGTTCTTCAAATTCTCCTCGATACTTAGCACCTGCAACTAAACTTGCTAGATCTAATTCCCATATTTTTTTATTTTTTAAACTATTTGGAACATCACCTGAAACAATACGATTAGCAAGTCCTTCAACAATAGCTGTTTTTCCAACTCCAGGTTCTCCAATTAAAACCGGATTATTTTTTGTTTTTCTAGATAAAATACGAGTAATACCACGAATTTCTTCATCACGACCAATTACTGGATCAATTTTACCATTCTTAGCATCCATCGTAATATCACGTCCATATTTTTCTAATACATTAACATTTTCTTCATTATTTTGATACATATTTATTTCCCCTTTCATTTACTATTATACTCAAAAATTGGCACTTGTCAACAAAGAGTGCTAATTTTATTTAAAAAAAAGATAGATAACTATCTTATTACTGTAGGTTTTAAATAATCAAAAAGTTCGATATTTCTTAATATAGTAAATAAAATTACTAAAATAAGTAAAATCCATAGATCTCTATTCTGAATTTTATAATAGTTTATTTTTCTAATTTTACAAATAAAAATATAAACTACATAGATAAATCCAATTATAAATAAAAAAAATAAGAAAGGATTAAATCTAAATGCTTGATAAAAATCCAAATTTATTAAAGCTTTAAGCATTCTTGTTCCACCACATCCGGCACAATCAATATTAAAATTCTTCTTCCATGGACATGGTAGTTCAAAGATAAAAACTACTATAATATTAATTATAGCAGCTATTATAACTATTATATTTAAATTTTTATTAAGTAATCTATTCATAATTTATATTAAATTTATCACTTATTTCTTTAATTATTTCTTGATTATGAGCTGGATTAATAAAGTTATAAATCATTTGAATAATCCCTATAGCTGATAAAACAATGCCGGCAATTGCCATCCACTTCTTTTCACTACTAATCTTACCTTCTTTCATATAATTTAATGATTGAATAGAAAGAATTAGTCCAGGAATTGCAACATAAGTACAACATAATGCTCCTATTAAAGAGCATACAAATGCTGCTGTTGTGTTATCTTTTACAATAGTTGTATTATTTAGATTATTTTGGATATTTGTTTCTACCTTAATATCACTTTCTTTAATTTTTTCTTTAACTTGTGCCCCACAATTTGGACAATAAGCAACTCCACTTTCAAGCTTTCCACCACAATGTTCACAATAATTCATAATATAACTCCTTTATAATTAGATTATCATAATTTATCTAAAATTACAATTACTTTAACTTATATACTATTATACTTTTAAATACTTTCTAACAGCTCTACCTGATCCTATCATACCAACAAGTATTCCAATTGCAATTACTAGTATACTTGCATAATAAATGAATGGTTCTGGATGAACTAATTTAATTAAATCTGTAAATAATCTTCCACCAAAATAATTATATAATGAATAATATCCATAAATCATGATAAATACTGGAATAATTGAACCAATAAAACCTAAAACCATTCCTTCAACAACAAATGGTAACTTAATAGCAAAATTACTGGCTCCAACTAATCTCATTATAGATATTTCTCTTTTTCTTGAAAAAATAGTTAATTTAATTGTATTTATAATTAAAAACATAGTCATTAATACCAAAGCAATAACAGCAATAATTGCAACTTGTTCTACTACTTTAAAAACTGTTACTAACTGATCAACCATTCCCTCGCCATATTTTACAACATCAATATGATCAAGATTTTTAATAGTTGTTGCTGTTTCACCTATTTTTTCAATATCATTAACCTTAATTAAATAAGTGTGTTGTAAAGGATTTGATTCATCATCCCATTCACTCATAGCTGTCTTTAAAGATTCATCTTCATCCATCATTTCATCTTTTATTTCTGTTTTACTTTTAAAAGTTACACTTTCAACATTACTAATATTTTCAATATTTATTTTTAATTTTTCTAAGTCTGTATCATCGGTTGCATTAGAAACAAAAGCAACAATTGTTAAATCTTTTTTTAATTCTTCCGAGAAGTTATTTACATTATAAGAGATAATAATCGATATAGCTATAATCATAAGCGTTACAATAATACAAGAAATACTAGCAAGTGATAAAGAAAAATTTCTTCCAACACTTCTTATTGCATCTCTTACACTACGTCCTAATAATCTAAAGAATTTCATCTATGTATTCCCCCTCTTTATAATCTTTAAATAAATGTCCATCTTTAAGGGCAATTACATGCTTTTTCATATTATTAACAATTTCTTTATCATGAGTAACCATAATAACAGTTGTTCCAACTTTTTTATTAATATCAGACAATAACTCAACAATTTCCATACTCATTACAGGATCTAAATTACCAGTTGGTTCATCACAAATTAAAAGCTTAGGTTCATTAACAATTGCTCTTGCTATCGCAACTCTTTGTTGCTGACCACCAGATAAATCATCAGGATAATCTCTTAACTTACTTTTTAATCCAACAAGTTCTAATGCTTTTAATACTTTAGGACGAATATCCTTTTTACTTTCTCCCATTACTTCTAGAGCAAAAGCAACATTTTCGTAAACATTTGCTTTAGGGAGTAATCTATAATCTTGAAACACTATTCCAAGCTTTCTTCTTAATTTATAAACATTTGAATTTCTTAATTTATTAACTTTTAATCCACCTAAAATAATTTCTCCTCTAGTTGGTTTTTCTTCTCGATATAAAAGTTTTGTTAATGTACTTTTTCCAGATCCAGATCCACCAATTATAAAACAAAAATCTCCTTTTTCAATACTTAAATTTAAATCATATAAAGCAACTACTCCATTTTTATATTTCTTAGTTACATTTTTAAATCTAATAAATTCCATATTTCACCACCTTATTTTGTTACAAAATTATTATAACATACTTTTTACTATTTTAAAAAAAAAGTTTTATAGAGCAATATATCTATAAAACTTTATTTTATTTCTGGAATTGTTCCATTTAAGGTTGGAGTTACTACCTTAGTTTTTAATGGTTCTTTAATTGGTTCTTGATTTGGGTTTGGCATAGGTTGCGGATTATTAACTTGAGGAGTTGCTGGTAATGGAGTTGGATTTAAAACAGGAGTTTGATTTATTTCTTTATTTGTATTGTTAGAAACTACAGGTGTTTTTATATTTACATTTGAAACTTTATTCATCTTAACTGGTTCACTTTTAATATTAGGTTGAACTGATACTTGACTATTTTTTTGTTTATTATTTATTTTTTCTTTTTTCTTTTTAGTTTCTACTATCTCTTCTTTTTGATTACCACTTTGACTTGTATTTAATTTTATTTCTAATTTTCCATATTTCTGTTTAAATAAATAACCAACTATTGAAAATAATAAAATCCAAAGAATGAAAGCATAAATAAAGTAATGTGTTCCAACTAAATTATCTCTTATATAATATAAAACTATGTCCATAACTATTCCCTACTTGCAAAATAATTTGCAGTTCTTACCATTTGATAAGAATATCCCATTTCATTATCATACCAAGCAATAATTTTAACTAATTGTCCATCTTCTGTATCTAAAACATCAGTTAATAATGAATCAACAATTGATCCATAACTAGATCCTATAACATCACTTGATACAATTGGATCAGGTGTAATCATTATTGTTTCATTTTGATTGTCAAAAAATATTTTATTAATTTCAGAAACACTTGTTTTTTTCTTTAATTTAAGTACTAAATCAACAACCGATCCATCTGTAACAGGAACTCTCATGGCAAGCCCTTTCATTTTTCCTTTTAAGCTAGGAATTACTTCTCCAATAGCACTTGCAGCTCCAGTTGATGTCGGAACAATATTAGCCGCGCATGCACGACCACGACGAGATTCTATTCCTTTAGAATGACTAACATCAAGAGTTACTTGATCATTTGTATAAGCATGAACGGTTGTCATATAACCAGATTCTATTCCTATTTCTTTTTCTAAAATATTTAAAACAGGTGCCAAACAATTAGTTGTACAACTTGCTGCACTTATAACTTTTTCATTTCCATCTATTATTTCATGATTTACATTATAAACGATTGTTTTAACATCGCCCTTACATGGTGCAGATACAATTACATGCTTTGCTCCTGCCTCAACATGAAACATTGCTTTATCAAAATGTGTAAAATGTCCAGTACATTCAAATACAAAGTCAATATCTAATTTTCTCCATGGAAGATTTATTGGATCTTTTTCTTTATAAACTCTAATTTTTTTATTTCCTACATAAATGTTTTCATTATCATAAGAAATCTCATTTACTTTATAATTTCTATGATTAGTATCATATTTTAATAAATAAGCTAGATCTTTTGGTTCCCCTAGATCATTAATTGCAACAATATCCATATTAGGATACTCTTCATTCATTATTCTAAAAACTAACCTTCCAATACGACCAAATCCATTAATTGCTACTTTCATTTTTTCCTCTCTTTCTTTATTTAAAATAACTTCCTCCAATAAATTCTCTTAAAATAGAATCATTGGGAACCCCATCACTTGCAACAGGTAAAAATATATCTAAAAGTCTAATTAACCTTTTAGCATCTTCATAATAAATACTATCTCTTTTTACTTTATATAGTAAAGGAAGAGCATATACTTTTAAAACAGGAAATTCATATACTAAACCAGTATTAATAGTTATATCAGCAACATCTTGATAAGGAAAAATATTTTTTTCTTCTCCAGCTCGAACGTTATCCCATATTTTTAAAGTTTCAACCGGTTCATATCCTCTTGTATAATAATCTCTTATTAACCTTCTTATTAATCTATTATCTGTTGTTGGAATTCTATTATCCTTATCGATATTAATTTCTGTTAAAGCTGACAAATAAATTTTTATTTTATTACTTGGATTAATATTATCTAAAATAAGTGGATTAAGTGAATGAATCCCTTCTATTAATAAAATATCACTTTGATTAAGTTGCATTTCTTTTTTAAACTCTTTACAACCTGTTATAAAATTAAATGTTGGAAGTAATACCTTTTCACCTTTTATTAATTTTTCCATTGTTTTATTAAATAACTTCAAATCAACTGCTTCTAAACACTCAAAATCATATTCTCCATTTTCTTTTTTAGGTGTATCAACTCTATTAACAAAGAAGTTATCCATTGAAATTACCTTAGGAGTTAAACCAAAACAATTTAAATACATAGATAATTTCATAGTTGTTGTTGTTTTTCCACTTGATGATGGACCGGCAATTAAAACAAATTTTATTTTTTTATTGTCAGAAATCAGTTTAGCAATTTCAAGTAATCTAGCACTATAAATTGTTTCATTTATTTTAATTAAATCCGATATTTTGCCTTCTTTTATTATATTATTTAGATCAACTGATGTTTCTAGATTTACAGATTGACACCAATCTTTTGATCTTTTAAACACCTCAAATAGTTTAGCATGATGCTTATATTTAGGTATTTCATAGCCTGAATATGAACTTGGAAATCTTAAAACAAATCCATCTTCATTTAAATAAGTAAGTTTAAATTCATTTAAGCAAGATGTCTCTGATGGCATAATACTAAACATATAATTATAACTATTGCCCATTCTATATAAATTAACATAGGTATTTGTCATATACTCTAAGAGTCCAGCTTTTTTTGTATCACCTACACTATTAAAATAAGAAATTGCATCTTCTCTTAAAATAGTTACTTTATGAATTCTTAAATTATCTTTAACAGCCTCTGTCATTTTAAGTTCCAAATCTCTTATCATTTCTCTTGTAACTTTACAACTTGATTCTATATAAAGTCCTTTATCAGCTGAATGTCTTGTTAATAAATAACCCTTATTTCCATATAATTCTTTAAAACAATAATTAGCAAGGAAAACAAGTCCATTTAAATAAACTCGATTAGCATAACTTGAAGTTAAATCTAAAAACTCTATATTACAAGGTTTATTAATTGGATCATTTAATTCATGATATTCAGAATCAACTTTTGCAATAATAATTTTATGTCCAAATTCATTATCATAGATTTTACTAAGTTCTAAAAGAGAAATACCTTTTTTTACTACTGTTTTCTTTCCATTTACTACTACATTAATACTTTCAAGCATTAGTATCACCATACCTTTAATTCTTTCTAATATAAGTATAACACATATTTTAATAAAACTAACATAAGTTTTTATTAATTGACAAAAAAAACCATTACTTTTACTTAGTAATGGTTAATAACTATATTATATTTATTATTATAAATAATACAAATGAAATTAAGAATAATTCTAATGCAAATTTCCAAATATTTTTAATCCATTCTGTATAACTTACCTTTAAGTAACTAATTACTCCAAGGAGTACCACACTAGTTGGCGCAATTAATAAAGCAAAACCTTGCATTGTTTGAGATATAAAACCAACAAGTGGATATACAGTTGTATCAGTTATAATGCTTGTTACATATGGTAACATAGCTGATGCAGTATAATATGCATCAATATTAAAGATACTAGCGATTAACATAGAAATTGAAAGTGTAACACTATTAAATCCATCTGTCATAGACATTAATGGTTTTAAAATTGTTAACATAATTGGATGATTTGATGTAGTAATTAAAACAGTATATGCTATAACCATCAAAAATGCACTTAATCCAAATTTCTTAGCACCATCTTTATAATTATCAAATAAATCATTTAATTTAATGCGATAGATTATTGCAAGAACAATTGTTGCTAAAATTATAATTGTTGTATATTCAGCAGTTCCCCAATTACCTAAACTACCATTTTGAAGAGTAGAACCTAGTATTTTAGCAAATATTGTATAATCTTTAATTGCAAAACTCATAACATTTTGATGGAATGTTTCAAAAATAGAAATATTAAATGCTCCACTAAAATCAATCATTCCAAGAATCATTAGAAGTAGAATTAAATCAAATACAACAATTGCTGGCCAAGATTTTCTTATTTTGCCTTTTTTAGATTTAATATCAATTTTTTCTGGAAGTAGTTCTTTATCATCGCTTTTTTTAATTTCTTTTTTCTTAATACGATAAACAATATTAAATACTAAAAGAACAATTCCAAGCACAAGTAAACCTAATCTAAACCATATTAAATCTGTATAACTTGTTGCTAAAGTATTTGCATATGTTCCAGTAATTGACTTTGCATATAAACTTCCTGCGAATCCAACTGCAATACTTCCAATCAAGGTCATTGCAGCACTTACTTTATCATATCCCATAGATAATATAATAGCAGTTAAAAGTGGTAATAAGAATATTAATTCATAACTAAATCCGCAAAATGCTACCATAACAGATAATACAGTAACAACTGTTCCAAAAAAGATTATTTCCTTTCCTTTAAATAGTTTAGCAATTTTATCAACTACTTTTTTAAATACACCAGTCTTATTAAATACTCCATAGAAAGCTCCAACTGTTAAAACATAAATTGCCATTGTTCCAAAATAGTAAAGAGTTAAAGTTGGATAATTAAAGATATCAAATATTCCAGCAGGATATCTTACATCAGTATATAAACCACCATTAAAATAAGTTATAGGCAATATCCAAGTAAGTAAAAAAGTAAATAAAATTGCAATAAGTAGTACCTTTAATGTATTATTTTTTTTCATATTGACCTCCCAGAACTATTATATAATATTTTTTTTAATAAAATCAACTATTTACGTAAATATATTATATAAATCTTAAAAAAGTAATTATGAATACATTTATTAAATAAATAAAAGGTATAAATTATGTCTTTTTACATAAATTAACAATGGTGATAACATGAATTTAGTTCCAGTAATTGTTGATAAAGGAAATAACGGTGAACGAAGTTATGATATATTTTCAAGACTTTTAAAAGATAGAATTATTTTATTAAGTGGAGAAATAGACGATAATTTAGCTAATATAATTGTAAGTGAACTTCTTTATTTAGATTCAATTAATCATGAAGATATTAGTTTATATATTAACTCTCCAGGTGGATCTATTACAGCCGGTATGGCTATTATGGATACAATGAATTACATAAAAAGTGATGTTTCAACAATTTGTCTTGGTATGGCTGCAAGTATGGGAGCTTTTCTTCTTTCTTGTGGAAAAAAAGGTAAACGATATATTCTTCCAAATGCTGAAGTAATGATTCATCAACCATTAGGTGGTGTTGAAGGACAAGCAACTGAAATTAAAATTGTTGCTGAAAGAATTTTAAAATTAAAAGAAAAACTAAACAACATTTTATCTAAAAATACTGGAAAAGATATTAAAACAATTACAAAAGATACAGAACGAGATTATTTTTTAGATAGCAAAGAAGCCCTTAGTTATGGAATAATTGATAAAATACTAGACAAAAGAAATTAAGTAACATTTATTTAATTTCTTTTACTTTTTAAATTTATATTTTGTTGGAAGATAATTTTTGATTAAATCAGATTTTAATTGCATTTTTATCATAAAATAATTTTCATTAGTTACATAATATCCAGTTATAACTAGATAAAATTTACTTTTAACCAAACTTTTTTTATATTTTTTTCTTACATAAATATTTTAAAAATGATATAATATATAAGAAACAAAGGCGTATTAACACCTATTAAGTGAGGTAATTATGTATACAATAGGAGATTATGTTGTACATCAAAAAGATGTATGTAAAGTTATTGATATAAAGGAAAAATATATTAAAGATATAGATTATTATATATTAGAACCTATAAATGATCCTTCTTTAAAAGTTAAAGTTCCAACTAATTCTAGTAAAATAAGAAATATTATTTCTATTGAAAAAGCAAATGATATTATAAAAAATATTATTAATATTGAAAAAATTAAAGTTGATGATAAAAATATTGAAAATGAATATAAAAAATTATTTAATACGGGACTTCATGAAGATTTAGTAAAAATTATTAAAACCACTTATTTAAGAAATAAAGAAAGAAGTGATGCTAAAAGAAAACTAAGTGATAAAGATAGATCATATTTTGAACAAGCTGAAAAATATTTATATACAGAGTTTTCTATTGCTTTAAATAAGACTATTGATGAAACAAAACAATATATAATAAATACTATTGAAAATAATTTTATTCATGAATAAAGACAAAGAATTTAATTTTCCTTGTCTTTTAATTTACTAGCTATTTCTTTTATTTTTCTAAAACGATGATTAAGACCAGATTTAGTTATCAATTTACCTGTTTCTAAAGTCATAATCTCACTTAATTCTTGTAAAGAACTTTCAGGATATTTTAATCGATAAGTTATAAGTTCTTTTAATTTATTATCCATTAAATCTATACCTATTTTCTCAATAATCAAATTAATATCTTCAACTTGCTTATTAGAACTAATTAAACTTTTTTCAAAATTGGCTTGCTCACAATTATTTAATCTATTAGTCATATTTTTATGATCTCTATAAATTCTTATATCTTCATAATATAAAACTGCTCCACTTGCATTTATAATTCTTAAAAAATCGCCTATCTTCTCTGCCTCCTTTAAATAGACCATATATCCTTTATCTCTTCTTGTAACTTTACTATTTAAATCGAACCAATTTAATAAACTAGAAACAAAATTAGCTTCTTCTTGATGATCAATAGAAAACTCCAAATGATACATAGAGGTTTTAGGATCATTAATACTACCTGAATATATAAATATTCCTTTTAAATAAGCTCTTTTTTCATCTTCAGCATCTAAAAAATATTCACTTATTTTTTCTTTAAAAACAAGATCTTCATCTACCACTTCTAAATCTTTTAAAATATATTCAATCTTATCAATTAATGATATAGTATATAATCTATTTTTACTAAATTTAGTATTTCTATATTCTGTTTTAACATTAATGTTATATATTTCTTTAAAAAGAGTATAAATATGTTTACAAACTGTTGAATTCTCAGTTACTATTTCTAGAATATTATTTTCTTTATCAAAAGAATTTCTAAGTATTGCTGATAGTTCTGCTTTATTTACACTTATACTATCATACATACCACATATTTCATTTTTTATTCTTGTTGTAAAAGACATATTATCCCCTACTTTCATATTGATTATAATAATCATTTTTCTTTAAAGAATATATAAATATAATAACTCCTAAGATAAATAAAATAATTGAGATTACTTGAGCCATTTTTAAATTACCTAACATTAAACTATCAGTTCTCATACTTTCTATAAAAAAACGAACACATGAATACCACATTAAATAAATAGATAAAATCATTCCATTTTTTAATTTTTTTCTTTTTCGAACAATTAATATAATAATAAGACCTATTATATTTAACAAAGATTCATATAAAAAAGTTGGATGATAGATATTTCCATTAATAGTCATACCATTTATTATAAATTCTGGAATATAAATACTTTGTAAAAATGATTTAGTTGTAATTCCTCCATGAGCTTCTAAATTAAAGAAATTTCCCCATCTTCCAATTATCTGAC
This sequence comes from uncultured Erysipelotrichaceae bacterium, assembly GCA_902782915.1. The sequence goes on from CACZOV010000137.1 coordinate 10,940, forward strand.
CTAATAATATTCCTATTGATGAAATATCTAAATATTTTAAAATTTCATCTTTTGTCTTTTTAGATTTTAAACTATAAATTATTATTGTTAACGATCCACCTATAATTCCTCCATGAATAGCAAGTCCTCCATGCCAAACTGCAGGAATTTCTGATAAATTACTTAAATAGTAATCTAAATTAAATAAGACGTAATAAAGTCTTGCACCTAAAAATGCAAAGATAATTGTATAAAATATCATATTAAAAAAATAATATTCATCTATTTTTAATCTTTTTAGTTCAAAGTATGCAAGCATACTTCCAAATATAACAGCAAGTAGCATAGTTATAGAATACCAATATATCTGAACAATACCTAAGTCAATTGCTATAGGACTCATAAATATCACCAAAAATATTATAGATTAAAAATATTAAAAATACAATAAAAAAGTATGTTATATAACTTACTAGTCTTAAACTATAGTTTTGGTCCAGTTGGATCAAGTTTTGGATGAGATTCTGAATAATAATCAAATTCTTTATTTGCTTTTGCTTGCTCTTTTTCCTTTTGATAATCATTAATAATTTTTTCTGCACTACGAAGTACATTAAGTTTAGTAGCTTGTCCTATAGTTCTAAGTTGTTCTTGTGTAAATCCTAACATATTCCATAATTCACGATTCTTTAAAACTGTTAAAAAATTAGCTGTTTGAAGATCTAAGTTATCATTATTATTTTCCATTTTATACTCCTTTCTCTTATATAAATATATATAACATATTTTTTTAGCTTGTAAACTTTATTAATTAGTTTAATTCAATTAGAATATAGTCTTCCTTCTTTAAATTAATACTTTTTTTACAATAAGAACAAACACCATTAAAATGAATATCTAAATTGGCTCCACAATTTGGACATGTATGAATAATTTTATCATCATAACTATCTTTATTTTTTTCAAATACTAAAGTATTTGTTTTTTCTATTCTATGTGTATTTACTCCACTTTTAATTTTCTTTGTTTTATTATCCATAATATAATCCATATATCTTGATATTAACTTAACTGTTACTATTTCCTTATTATCAATAACATCATGTGATAAAATATTAATTTTATAAACATTTAATTCATCGTACATCTGAGTCTCAGCATTTTTTATATGACTATCAACAATACTCTTATACTTATTATATAAATCATTACTTAAATAGTGTTTTACTCTTTCTATATCATTTGTCATGATTGAATACAATAACATAATATAAATATTAGAAAACTTACTTATTAATTCGCTTTGATTCATATTTATCTCCTATCTTTGATTTAACATTTTTTTATCTATAAGAACAAATTTATCTGTTTCTTTTGTAATAATACTACCACAATAATCACATTTACTACTTTGACCATCATTTATTGGAGCACCACAGTTTGGACAATAATTTACTTCATTAAATCCTACACTTCTAATATAAGACAATTTATATTCATAATTCCAAACTTTATTTTTTTGGCCTCTTATAACTTTATTAGTATTTATATCTATTAAATAATCTTTACATTTTACTTTCATTATCACATCTATAATCTCTTTATTATCTTGTTTTCTGATATTTGTTATATAAACATCTACTAAAGTTATATCTTCCATCATATTCTTTTGATTTTTAGCTTTTAATGTTTCAAGTTGCATTTTATAAGTATTAAACATCTCATCACTTATTATACTTCTAACACGTTCTATATCATTATCCATCCATGCAAGTTGGATTTCTTTATAAATATTAAATGATTCTTGATAAAAATCTTCTATATTAAGACTTGGTATTTGATTTAATATATCATCACTAGTTAACTTATTGTAATTTGTTACCCTATTATAATTTTTATTTGTAATTACATTTTTATTTCCTCGAAAACCTATAGTAAATGCTAATATAAATACACCAATCATATCAACTATTACAATAGATTCAGTTATAATATATAGTGGTATTAAGAGAATAATTCGGCCATAGAATAAGATTTTAAATAAATTATTTGCATATTTTTCACCCTTACTAATTTTAATATTCTCAGATATAATTTTAAAGAAAACATAGTAAAATACAGTTAAAAAGATAGCAGCAACTAATGGACTTCCAGATCCACCCGATCCACTTCCATAATCTGAATCCCACGATCCAGAATCCCAAGATCCTGAATCCCATGAATCAGATCCACCCGAATCCCAACTTGAATCAAATCCACTATCAGCTTTAACTTTTAAAGTATAAGTTAATAATAAACTTAAACTAACAACAATTAATAATACTTTTAGAATAATATTTAATTTCTTTTTCATACCTATCCTCTATATATCTACATAATATCAAAAAACTAGTAATTTTTCAATTACTAGTTAAGTATTTTTTTTAGGAATTGACCAGTATAACTTTCCTTTACTTTAGAAACTTGCTCTGGAGTACCTTCTGCTACTATTGTTCCTCCATTATCTCCACCATCCGGTCCTAAATCTATAATATGATCTGCTGATTTAATTACATCTAAGTTATGTTCAATTACAAGAACTGTATCTCCATTATCAACTATCCTTTCTAGTATTACTAAAAGCCTTTTTATATCAGCACTATGAAGACCAGTAGTTGGCTCATCTAGAATAAATAAAGTTTTTCCTGTTGCCCTCTTTTGAAGTTCTTTAGATAACTTAACACGTCCTGCTTCTCCACCTGATAAGGTTGTTGCACTTTGACCAAGTTTCACATATCCTAGTCCAACATCTTCCATAACTTGTAGTTTATTTTTAATTTTTGGATAATTTTCAAAGAATTTTAAAGCTTCACTTACTCGCATATCAAGTACTTCTGCAATATTTTTATCTTTGTATTTTATTGATAGAGTTTCAGAGTTATATCTTGTTCCATGACACACTTCACAAGGAATATACACATCAGGTAAAAAATGCATTTCAATTTTTTTAACACCATCTCCCCAGCATGCTTCACATCTTCCACCTTTAACATTAAATGAAAATCTATTTTTTCCATAGCCTAGCATTTTGGCGTCACGTGTATTGGCAAATACATCTCTTATATCATCAAATACAGAGACATATGTTGCAGGGTTACTACGTGGCGTTCTTCCAATTGGATTTTGAGTAATAATTACAACTTTATCTAAATTATCAAGTCCAAGTATTTTTTTATGACGACCAGGTTTTACTTTTGATTTATATATTTTTTGCATACAAGCATTAGCAAGTATTTGCATTACTAAAGAACTTTTTCCAGATCCGCTTACTCCCGTAACACACGTAAATGTTCCAAGAGGAATTCTTACATCAATATTTTGTAAGTTATTTTCACTTGCTCCTTTAATTTCTATTTTCTTTCCATTTCCTTTTCTTCTTTTTTTAGGAACTTCAATAAATTCTTTTCCGGAAAGATATCTTCCTGTAATACTATTTTCGTTTTTCATAACTTCTTCTGGGGTTCCCGCAGCAACTACATACCCGCCATTTTCTCCTGCACCAGGGCCTATATCAACTAAATAATCACTTGCAAGCATTGTATCAGTATCATGTTCAACAACAATTAAAGTATTTCCTAGATCTCTCATATCAAGAAGAGACTGAATTAATTTTTCATTATCTTTTTGATGAAGTCCAATACTAGGTTCATCAAGTACATATAAAACTCCGGTTAATCTAGAACCTATTTGGGTTGCAAGTCTTATTCTTTGAGCTTCTCCACCTGATAATGTTCCAGCCATTCTTGATAAAGTTAAATATTCAAGTCCAACATTTTTTAAGAAAGTAAGTCTATTTTGAATTTCTTTTACAACTAGTTCTGATATTTTTAGTTCTGATTCAGTAAGTTTTAAGTTATTAAACCATTTAATTAATTCTTTTACCGACATACAAGTGACTTCATAAATATTCTTGTTATTAATTAAAATATGAAGTACTGAATCAGATAATCTTGCTCCATGACAAGATTCACAAGGAAGTTCTATCATATATTGTTCAAGCCAATCTCTTATCCATTCACTTGATGTTTCCATGTATCTACGTTCTAAATTATTAATAACTCCTTCAAAATAATCTTTATTTTTAGTTACATTTCCACTACGACTAACTATATTAAAAGTTAAAATATCTGGGGATCCATAAAGAATAATATTTTGTTCTTTTTTCTTTAAATCTTGAAATGGTTTATCCATATCAATTTTATAGAATGAACATACTGATGCAAGTTTTTTGTATTCAATTGACTCTTGATCATCATTTAATGTTTTAATAGCATGTTCATTTAAACTTTTTTCATAATCGATTACTAAATCTACATCTATTTTTAGTTTTACTCCCAGTCCGCGACAATCACTACATGCTCCATATGGGGCATTAAAACTAAACATACGTGGTTCTGGTTTTCCTATTGAATAGTTACAATAAGGACATGAATAAGTTGTTGAAAATAATATTTCCTCTCCTCCAATAATATTAACTAAAACTTTACCATTTGCCATATTAGTTGCATTTTCAATCGATTCAAAAAGTCTTGTTCTAATTCCATCTTTTAAAACTATTCTATCAATAACTACGTCTATTTGATCTTTAGTATTTTTTTCTAAATTAATCTCATCAGATAAATCAACCATCTCTCCATTGATTCGTACTCTTACATATCCTGATTTTCTTAAATTATCTAAAGTATCTTTATGAGTTCCTTTCTCTGAATCTACTACCGGTGCTAGTATAATTATTTTAGTTCCATCTCCCATTTCTTCAATTTTATCAACAATTTCATCAATTGTTTGACTAGTAATTGGAATATTATGATTAGGACAATATGGTACACCAATTCTTGCAAACATAAGTCTTAAATAATCATAAATTTCTGTTACAGTTCCAACTGTTGATCGAGGATTCTTACATGTTGTTTTTTGATCAATTGAAATCGATGGAGAAAGTCCTTCTATACTATCAACATCTGGTTTTTCAGATCCACCTAAAAACTGTCTTGCATAAGCTGATAAACTCTCAACATATCTTCTTTCACCTTCAGCATAAATAGTATCAAATGCTAAACTACTTTTCCCTGATCCAGAAAGACCTGTCATAACAATTAATTTATTTTTAGGAAGTTCCAAATCTATATTTTTTAAATTATTTTCACGTGCTCCCTTAATTATTATTTTATCCATAAAACACCTCAAAAATCTAGTATAGTATATCATATTTAGCTAATCTTTTAAATAGGTAAAAATTAGAAAAAAGATCTTTATATTTAAATATTTCATTTCAGTTATTAATAAAAACACTTGAAAAAGATATGATGCGTATCAAATTCAAATGTCTAAATTTGCTTATTTTTGTATTATTAAAAATTTATATATTTTGAAATTAACAAAATATTGAAAAGTCTTCTTTTAAGAGTTCTAATTCTTCATTGGTATATCTATTTATTTTATTTTTGAATTCATCATAATCAATTAAAAAAATATCCAAACGATTTAATAATAAATACTTAATATCAAACTCTTTATTATTTAATTCTTCTATAATTTTAATAACATTATTTTTCTTATATATAATATTAGAAAGTATTTTATTATCATAATGACTTTTTATAAAATTAAGATCTTCTTTTGTTAATCCATAGTCTAATAAATAATCCATATTATAATCCTCCTTTAAGAGTCGATGAATGAGATAATATTTCATTTACTTTTTCTTCAGTTAATTCTCCTAGCTCATCTGGATAAACGATTATTAATTGTTTTCTTATTGTATGAATTAAATTTAAAGCTTCTTGCTCTTTTAAGATTAAGTCATCTAATATAGAATAAAGTAATCCAATAAATAGCATTTTATTATCATTTTCTTTATTTACTCTAATATATTGATTAAATCTCTTTAGAACTTTTTCTTTGGAAACAAGGATATTATTGATATTATATGTCACTTTATCTTCAGATAAATAGAACTGATCTAATATTTTAATAAAGGGATGAATTACAAGTTCTTGTTCTGGAATAAGAATTTGCCTCAAATCTTGATATTTCTGATCATCAAATAAAGAAATTTTATAAACATCAATTATTTCCTGATAATTATCTTCAGTTATACCATATCCATCATATAAAAATAAGTTTTTTGACAAATGTTTTCTTTTATAATTAAATTTATTATCCTTAGCATATTTTAATCGATAGAAGAATGCATTATCTTTAATTTCTAGTAGTTTTCTTGGATTTTCTTTAAAATAAGAATATAATCCACTTTCAATTATTTTGTTTAATTTATCTTCTAAGTCTACAATTGTTAAGCATTCAATGGAATTCGTTGTAATATTAATTCTATATTTTTTAAAAATTTGATGATTATTTCTTATTAAATTACCATTTGTTATATAATAAGTTGGTTCAATTTTAGATAAATCTATCCCAAGGTTAATATAGTTTAAATTATTAATAAAATCCTCATATGATCCAGAAAATAGTTTATAGAATTCATCATCTATTAAAAAATCTTTTAAATTAAACTTTATTCCATTTGAAACGAATATATTTGGTAACATCTTATTTAATTTAATATTTCTAAATTGACAAATTCCAATAACATTGTTAACAATATCTAAGGTAGATAATACCATTAAAACAATAAATATTTTTTTATTATCTTCTATATTACTAAAAATAAAACTTAATTCTTTAATATTTTTTAAACTATTATATTTTTGTTCAAATTTCTCTTTATTGTTTTGATAGAAATCTTTTAATATCTCTATTTCTAAATTATTAAAACTATTATTTTCAAAAATTTCTGTTAAAAACTCACTTGATGATACTTCTTGAAGATTTGATTCAGATTCCATTATACTATTTTCTTGAACTAACAAATTATTTTGATTATAATTTTCAAATACTTTTTTATTATGATTTATTATTTCATAATCATTATATCATAAAAAATGTTTTTAATAAAAAATATCTTTATATTTTGTTTTTAGTTAAAGATATTTTCTTATATAAAATCAAATTAATTATAAAACTATTAAGGATTATAACTATAAAAGAATAAATAAAATTATTCATTCCAAATAAAATTAAATTTAAAACCATAATAATTCCATTTATAAATAAATTAATAGTACCTATTTTAATATTTAAGTATTTATTTAAAAGAGGTCCAAGTAAATTAATACCAGATATGCTAAACCCTAATTTATAAATAAAACCATTTGAAATACCCGATAAAATTCCAACTATTAAAATGTTTATTAAAAATATATTAAAATTAAAACTTAGTTTGCTAGTTACTTTTATAAATAAAGGATATATAATTGTCGAGATTATAAGTCCTAAAGTCATTTTTCGATTTAATAAAAGTATACTTAATAATAGCATAACAAAATTTATTATTAAAATAATAAGAGAATTATCAATATTAGTAAGATTATTTATAATAATTGATAAACCATTTGTTCCTCCACATACTAATTTTAAAGGTTTTAAAAATAAATTAAAATTTAAAGCTGAAATTAATAACAATAGTATTAAAAATAAATATTCTTTATATTTCATAATCACCTCAAAAAAATAAGTAGGTTTATACTACTTATTTACATTTAATTTTAAATAACTTTCTATAAATTCATCCAAATCTCCATCTAATACTTTTGTAACATTACTTGTTTCAAAATTGGTTCTATGATCTTTTACTAAACTATATGGATGCATAACATAACTTCTTATTTGACTACCAAATTCTATATTTAAATTCTCACCTTTAACATTATTTAATTCTTTATTTTGTTTTTCTATTTCAAGAGCTTTTAATTTACTTTTTAACATAGAGATTGCTTCTTCTCGATTTTGAATTTGACTCCTTTGATTCTGACAAGATACAACAATTTTAGTTGGCAAATGAGTAATACGAACAGCACTATCTGTAGTATTTACATGTTGTCCACCTGCACCACTACTACGATAAACATCAATTTTTAAATCTTTTTCATCAATTTTAACATCACTAACTTCCAAGAATTCTGGTATAACATCAACTGATGCAAATGATGTATGACGTTTATTATTAGCATCAAATGGAGAAAGTCTTACAAGTCTATGTACTCCTTTTTCACATTTTAAATAACCATAGGCATATACCCCTATTACTTTTAAAGAAACACTTTTTATACCAGTTTCTTCTCCTTCAAGATAAGAAATTAATTCATATTTAAAATTATGTCTTTCTAAATACCTTAAATACATCCTATAAAGCATATTAGTCCAATCACATGCTTCCGTTCCACCTGCTCCAGAATGAAGTTCTAAGATACAATTATTCTTATCATATGAATCATTTAATAAAGTAAACAATTCTATAGAAGAAATCTTTTTATTTATATCAGTAAGATCACTAATAACACTTTCTAAAGTATTAGAATCAAATTCTAACTCTAGTATTTCAAGTATTTCTAAATCATCAGTTATACTCTTTCTTAAGTCAATATTATTATGAACAATTTCTTTTAAATTATTTAATTCATCCATAACTTTATCAACATATTTTTTATCATTCCAAAAATTAGGATCTCTTGTAATTAATTCTAATTCTTTAATTCTTTCTTGCTTTTTATCTACGTCAAAGTAACCTCCATAGTTCCTTACTTCGATCATTTAACTTTATAAGCTCATTTTTTATTTCATTTAATTCCATAATATCTACCTCTCATATAATATATCATATCTAAAAAAAATTATCCACAATCATTGTGGATAAAACTATTTTTATAATACTATTTTTCAAGTGTCTTTTTAATTAAGGATACATCTTGCATTTTAGAATCTTTATTTTCTATTTCTAAAGAGTTTTCATTATCATCTACATAATCATTTAAAGAAATAACTCTGGTACTTGCAATTAGATCATGTATTCCTCGTCCATCTTCTCTAAGTAAAATCATTACTAAGGAAATTAAATATATTCCTCCAAACAAATATGTTGTTATATCATTTACTTTAATATAAATTGACTTTTTTAAAATTAAAATTAAAATTATTCCTAATGTATTCATAAAAACAGAATTTATTAATAATGATCTTATTAAATAATTATTCATAGTTATTTTTTTGTTTTTAATAGGAATTATTTTTAAATTCATTAATTTTTTTCCTAATGTTTGACCATTCATAAAATA